>JBHLLM010000394.1:0-3317 GCA_048885575.1 Candidatus Hermodarchaeota archaeon | reverse complement strand
GCCTTAAAAAAAATGCACAATTTACTTAGCTTGGAATTTCCTAATGACGATTTATACTTTTTTGAAGCAAAAAATCCTGTTCAAGTTTTTAAGTAATCTGATACAAAAAATTGAATTACTTTATTTTAAATAAAATAATTTCTTTATTTTTGAATTAGATTATTGCCAAAAGATAATTAAATTAAATTTAAATTGTTTAAATTTTACCATCAATTTAGTTCAAAAATTAAACTTTAAGTGGAAAAATTAATGGTATTGCTTGAATATAATGGAAGAAGTCCCACAATTAGCAGTAATAGTTATGTATCTCCACTAGCAACTTTAATTGGGGATGTTACTGTAAATGATAATGCGATTATATGGCCAGGGTCAATAATCCGTGCTGAAAACTCAAAAATAAACATTAATGAGTATACTACTATATTTAACGGTGTTATGATGTTTACGAGATCCCAAAAAAGTTCAATTAATATTGGTCGTTATTGTATTATTGAATCCGGAGTTACTCTACTTGGTTGTTTTATGGAGGATTATGTACAAGTTATGGAAGGTACTTTAATATATGAAGAATGTTCAATAGGAGAAGGATCCATCATTGTGAAGAATAGTCAAGTTCCTCCTGGTTTAATAATTCCTGCTAGATCCGTATTGCGAGGAATACCTGTTGAGCCAATACGTGAACAATCTCGAAACGAAGTTCTTAAACAAAAAGATAGAGCAGAGCACTATTCTCAATTATTCATGAAGATTAAAGAACAGCTCCCTAATGCTCAGAGTTACTTATTAACACTACCTGACTTTATTAAGTTACTTTTAAATAAAGAAATCTAAAAAAAAATCATATATTAATATTTAATTTATTTACCAATTCTTTATATCTTGAGCGAAGGGTAACTTCTGTAACCCCTACAATGTTAGCTATTTCTTTTTGAGATATCCTCTTGTCTCTCTTTTTACAAACAAGATATAAAGCTCCTGCACATAAACCTTTTGGATCTTTTCCACTAGTAGAATATTTTGTAACAAATGATTGGAGAATATTAATCGTGGTTTTTTCAGTTTCTGCATCTAAACTTAGTTCAGCAACAAATCTAGGGATTAGTGAGATTGGATTTGTTGATGGTGCCTTTAAATTTAATTCCCGTATTATCGTTCTATAACATCTTCTAACATTCTTAGCGTTAACAGAAGTCTGATCCAATATTTCTTGAAGAGTCCTTGGAATTTTTCTTTCCCTGCATGCGAAATATAAACACGCAGCGACCATCCCATTTATAGATCTACCCCGCAATAATTTTTTCTTAAATGCTTCTATATAAAGTCTAATCGCTGTTTTTTTTACGTGATCCGGCAGATTTAAGTTGCTACCTATTCTTTTTAATTCTGTAGTGGCAATTAACATGTTGCGTTTATCCCAAGTCATCCGTGAATTCCATTTTGCCGCTCTTTTTAAGTCGGGACTTTTTATATTATTTTTGTCAATAACAGTGCTTAAACCCATGTCTGGTAATAAAATTGATATTGGAGACCCAGTTCTATCTCTCCTTTCTTTTTCTTGCTTTGTAAATGCTCTTTTATCGCTATGAGACGCATCTACGATTCTTTCACTTATAACTAACCCACATTGGCGGCATACAATCTCTCCTTTTTCTTGAATTGAAATTGTATTACCCTCACATTCTGGGCATAAATTTGATATGATACCCATTTTAGATTTTATTTCCATTTTAAAAACCTCTTTAAAAAATTAAACTTACCTAACTGCAAACCTTCTAAATTCCCGCGTAAACTGACTGAAAATATACTTAAATAACAATAAATCTTAATTCTTGTGACTGAAATCGATTTATTACTTGAATGCAACATAATTATATGCAACTTGGGTATATAAATCTTATGATAAAAACTGGAGACAATTCGTAATATGTTAAAGTATGAAAGGCAGAAATGTAGTGAACCCAAATAAAATACCTCCTGAAACAGCTACAAACAAATGGATAAAAGTATCTCTGGGATTTTTTACTTTATATAGTAGATGCCAGATTGAGATTGTGAAATGAATTGTATGACCAAAAGAAAATATAGCAAATATATAATAAATTGTTTGCTCACGTTGATATAACGCTGCATGAATATCCGTAATTCTATTTATTGCATAAGGATCGATGTCAACAAGCTTAAAGAAACTGAAAATTAAACGATCTGGTATAGGATCCAAAATCCATATTAAAAAATATGTAAAATAATTAAAGAGGATCCCAGAACCGATTACTATATACGCTGTTCCTACGATTAATCGTGGTTTAGTATAGTGATCTGTCGCATTCTCGTCTTTTTCTGAAAAAAAAGCTCTAGATTTGAAATAGAAACCTCTTGCCTTAAGAAGTGTTAAAATACCACATCCGATCAGCACAATTACTAATACATATTTAAAAACTGTGAAGTAAACTTGCGCATACTGATTAAATAAGACACAAAAACTCTCCAAGAAATTTACGATATCAATTATTATTTCATTGAGATCTAATCTTTCCATTTTATATTAGTTTTAAATTTATTATAAAAAATCTACGCTTTTTATGTTAAAACATTTAAATTCAAAACAAATAAATCAGTTAAATAAGCAATATCTTAACTATAGATATAAATCACATAATTTTTTCGCATTCACGGTTTATTTCTTTCATTGTAGCGTTAAAATCTTGCCACCAATCCTGACCCTGTTGAGTAACGAGCAATGAATCGACTTTGTTAGTATCCAGACATCGTATTTCTTCTTTATGAGATTTAACTTTATCCTTCCATATTTGACTAAATATATTTTGCACATTTATCTTAACTTTTTTTATTAATTCTTCGTAGGTAACAGAAACATCCTCTTTCTTTTGCAGCTTTTGAAGTTGTTCAAACTTAACTTTTTCTTTGGCTCTATTTAAATCCCCACAATTTATCGTTATCGTAAAAGGTTCTGATTTACCGTACGTGCAAAACTTCTGAATATCACATGGTGAACAATAGCTTTCAAAACTGATTAGATAATCTTCTAATCCTATAATTGAATAATTTAAAATTTTCGACAAAACATTCACTCATGAGACCTATAATAAGAAAATACATTCTTTAACCTATTAAATTTTAAGGCTTTAGAAGACAAAAATTTTTTAAATACCTTTTATTTAAGTATTTATTAAAATCTTTACACGAGACTTCTTTAAAGTTTATAGAAAAATTAAAATCTTTAGGGAGAGTGGCTTAGCCTGGTATAGCGCACGGCTGATAACCGTGAGGTCGGGGGTTCGAAGCCCCCCTTTCCCATT
>JBHLLM010000393.1:0-3318 GCA_048885575.1 Candidatus Hermodarchaeota archaeon | reverse complement strand
CTTGTAGTACAAGGATATTCATGAATTGTTTCTTTTAACTTGTTATTGTAATAATTAATTTCGTCAATTATATTAATTTATGGTAGTATTAAATTTTAAAATAGATTTTTCGATTAACTACTTGACAAGTTTTTAAGTTAAAGGAGAATTAATATAATTCGTAATCCCAGTTCTTCATCCATTCATATAATTCAATCAACATTTCCCGATAATTTGGGATTTTATAATCAAAATCATTTCTATTATTAATTAAGCTTTTATCACTATAATATTCTCCGTATTCTAAAATTTCAACATTTCTGTTCCAAATTTCATTTATCAATTTCAATAATTCATATTTAGAGATATTCTTACTTGGCACTAAATGATAAAGCGAAGAAAGGTCTTGATCTATTGCTTTATCAATAACTTTAGCTAACTCTAAAGTAGTTACACCAGTCCAATATACATTTGTGAATCCATTTATGGATCCCTTCTGAGTCATGAACCAATGAAAAAGCCCAGTCCCGTTCTTTTTTATTTCAGGTCCGATAATTGAAGTTCTAAAAGTGAGATCTTTATTATTTATTACTTCTCCTAAAGCTTTTGTTTTGGCATAATGATCCTCTCCATCCTTCAAATCATCTTCAGAATACCCCCCTCTTTTACCAGAGAATACGCAATCTGTGCTTAGGTGGATCAATTTAAAATCTAATTCTACTCCCAATTCAGCTAAAAGATGGGGAAAGAAACTATTTATATAAATTGCTAAAGCAGGTTTCTCAGATGATTCTTTTATTAAAATTCCAATGCAATTAATTACGATATCTGGTTTAATCTTCCTTAAAAGATTTATTACTGACTCTTTATCTTCGATATTGATCTCAATTGTTTTGTTGTGCAGTTTATTTAAAGCAGCATCGAAAATTTCATATTTATTAATAGATTTGAGATACCGCGTTATTACATGGCCAGCCATTCCTGTAGATCCAAATATCAGAATTTTTTTAATTATTAAAGCCTCCAATTATAATTTTTTGACTAATATATGTCTACATTTCCCGATTAAGGATTATCTACAGTATCCCATTTACATACTTAACAATTTTTTCTGAAACTCTTTCATCAATATAACCATCAGGAAAATCCCATTGATTATCACCAGCTAACATAATTTTTGTGCAATTCAAAATATTATCCTTATTAACACCTGATATGATATTACTACCGCATTCAACAGTTTCCGGTCTTTCAGTTGTATCCCGAATAGTTACTGCAGGAATTCTAAAAATACAACATTCTTCTTGAACAGTTCCACTATCTGTAAGAACAAGTTTAGCATTTTTTTCTAGTTTAACAAAATCAAAAAAGCCAAATGGTTCCATCAATCGTATATTTTTATTATCCATCTGAATTTTAAAATCCTTTAATCTTTGCTTTGTTCTTGGATGAATACTGCAAATTATTGGTATATTATATTCATTTGCTACTAATTCTATTCCTTTAAAAATGGTTAATAATCGTTCTTTGATGTCTACATTCTCAGCACGATGAGCTGTCATCAAAAAATATTCTTGAGGTTTTAGATTTAGTTTTTGTAGGATACTACTTTCATCAATTTTGTCTCTATATTCCATTAACACTTCATAAATGGGATTTCCTGAGGTATAGATGCGACTTTTTTCAATTCCTTCTTTAAGAAGGTTTTCTCTGCTATTCGTCGTATAGGGAATCGCAAAGGATGAAATTGAGTCGATGATCTTCCTATTTTTCTCTTCAGGTACCTTTAAATCGTAACAACGATTTCCCGCTTCCATGTGATAAACAGGAATCATTAATCGCTCTGCAACTATAGCTGATAATCCACTATTTGTATCACCTAATACTAGCACTTTATCTGGCTTTAATTTAAGCAATAGTTTTTCAGTTTCTCTTATTATTATCGATACTTGTTCGCCAAAAGATACTGCTTCTGCACCCAAATAATAATCAGGTTGGCGAAGATCAAGTTCTTTGAAAAACACATCATTTAAGTTAAAATCAAAATTTTGTCCAGTGTGTATTAAAATATGATCATTCATTTGATCTAATTTTTTTATAATTAAACACAGGCGAATTATTTCGGGACGCGTGCCTATTATAGTTATAATTCTCATATCTATTATTTGGGGCTATTCTAAAATATTTTGAATTGTTATTACATTTTAAATTTAATTATTTGAATTCTATCTTAATCACCATAGAAAGCCCTTTATTGTTTTTCTTTTTTTTAAAATATTCAATTTAAATTTTATGAGATAATAGATAAGAAGACAAGATAAAATATTGAGAGTCAATGTTCGTAAGTTAATTTTTGAATAACCATATTCACGGTCATAAACTTTAATTGGACATTCTAAAATTCTACGCTCTGATAATTTAGCTTGAAGAATCTGTTCAGTACAGAAAGCATATCCTAAAAATTTTGCCTTGCTAAAGACAGGAATGAGTTCTTTATTAAAAGCACGAAAACCATTTTGATTATTCATTATTTTTATTCCAAAAAAGACTTTAAAAAATTTTTCAACAAATATTTCACCTAGCCTAGTTGCTATAGGCAAGCGGTAATGATAACTACCTAAATACCTTGAACCAATAGTATAATCTGCTTCTCCTTCTAAAATTGGTTTTATAAGGTTAAATATATCAGCAGGGCTGTGTTGTCCATCAGTATCCATACTTACGATGATGTCTCCGGTTGCATATTGCATTCCTGTAATAATAGCGTTGCCATATCCCCTATTTGCGAGATGACGAATTATTTTAAATTTATTGTATCCATTTACTTTTCTAATTTCGTTTAAGCTATTATCAGAAGAATGATCATCTATAATGATGATTTCTATATTTCTATTTTGAGGGAGGTCCTCTAGTATTGACCGAATAGTATTTTCTTCATTATAAAGGGGTAAAATAATTGACAAGATAGTGGGTTTTCCCCCAATTTGATGCTTATTCAAATATTCATAGAGTTCTTTGAAATCTGTAGCACTTTTAGAAGAGCTAGAATTATTACGATTGAATATAGTCCTTGTTGAGTTCACGCGATTTAACAGCTTCAAGTTAAAACCTTAAGATCATTTAGATTAAATGATAACAGAAAAATCTACAAATAAGTTAATAAGAAAAGAGCATTATATAATTTAAATTTAATTATATCATTTTAACTTTAGTATGCTGTACGTTCGTGTTACATCATATCAATAATGCCAATTAGAGTGAAAATCTCGTTGATAACTTTATTTTCAGTGTAAAACATTCATTAAATTCAAGAATCAAAATTGGTTTTGAAAGATTTAG
>JBHLLM010000392.1:0-3319 GCA_048885575.1 Candidatus Hermodarchaeota archaeon | reverse complement strand
ATTCCAAGTAAAACAACAGGGATAATGGTTTACCGTCTAGTTGCTTTCTTACCAGGACTATTAGAATTTACCCTCATGCGAGGCGAAACGGGAAAAAAACAAAAGAAACTAGCAAGATTGTGGGATCAATTGTTTAAAGAGGAAGCTATTATAGCACAAAAAAATTACAATATTGTAATAAACGCATTTAAGGAAGCACCACCAATCGATAGAGTTATTCCTGTAGAACAACAAATAGAACCTCACGAAGATTTAGTATTACCTGAGGAAGAAGTGAGAAAGATAATAGAAAAATTCGATATTATAGGTGTTTCATATTGTTATTGCAGGCATCTTAAAGATTTATTGGATGACTCATGTAAAATTGACGCTCCAAGGCAGAATTGCTTAAGTTTTGGGAGAACTGCAAAATTTGCAATTGAACATAATTTTGCTCTTTCAATTTCTAGAGAGGAAGCATTAGAAAAGTTAAAGGAAGCCGAAAGCTTAGGGTTAATTCATAAAGCATTTCACGTAAAAGGAGATCCATTGCAAGAAGAGCTAGCGATTTGTAATTGCTGTACTTGTTGTTGCGGTAACTTTCAAGCGTTCTATTCTGGTGCATCTCCAACTCACACTTATACTTCTTATATTGCTAATGTTGTTGAAAATGATTGTGTTGGATGTGGTTCTTGCTTAGATGTTTGCCCAATGAATTCAATAGAATTAGAAGATATAACAGCTTTAATCAATAAGGACAGGTGTTTTGGATGTGGAGTTTGTGCTCACTTTTGTCCTGAAAATGCTATTGAATTAAAAAGAACGGGTCTTAGGAAAGTTTTTATTACAGCACCTAAAATTTCCGTTTCAAATTAAGCTTTTACCAACTACACTTGGGTGAGGATTCTTTCCTAACATTTTTAATAAAGTAGGAACAATATCAGTTATTTTACAACGAGAAATTTCTTTAATTGATATTTCTTCTGAACCTCCTATAATTAAAGGAACAATAGTACTTTCTTTTAGTCCAATATCATGCAAATACAAATTTTTGTTTTCTTTTTTTCCATGTTTTATATTATATGCGACATCACCACAAGTGCTAACTATTATGTCTGCCCTTCTGGGATTCTTAAAATGTCGTGAAAGTAAATCGGGGTATAATGGAAAATCAATGTGGAATGTGGCATCTAACCATTCATCAATAGAGTGAAATTTCTTATCAAGCAATTTACTGGCATTCTCATCATTTGCGTAATTAAACACATCATTATCAAAAGACTCTGTATAGTATTTGGTTTTAAATTCCTTTCCATTTCCTAAATATTCTATCGAACTATTTATGATTTGATTGGTGCTTCGATCTTTTCTTTTCAAATAAATTATTCCCTGTTTTGATGTGTTTTCATCATCAGCGTAGTACATTAATTGGATACCATCAAGAGTGAATAGCTTTTCTAAAACATTAATTTGTTTTGGTCCATAATTCTCCAATTCTAAAATAGTTGGATGATTCCAATTTTTCTTACCAGAATTGTTGCTGGATTTAAAATTAAAGAATCCTACGCTACTAAAACCTCCCAAATTCATATTTCCTTTTATATTCCTCCGCGAGTGATAATGATTTAGACCATTTTTATCGAAGAAATTCCCAAAACTCCCTAATGTTTTTGCTTTATAGTTCCCATGATCAGATGTTATGGCAATAGCGGTTTCATTCATATAACCTAATTTTTCCAGTCCTTCAAGTAATATACCAAGTGCTTTATCTATATGAAATAAGTTTAGCTTATACAACTCTGAATCAAAACCGTAAAGATGCATCATGATGTCCGAAGACACAAATAAGAGGTTAGAAGCAATTGGAGCTTCTTTGGTATCAAAAAATTGTTTAGGTTTTTCAAAGGTATTTAGTAATTTCTTTACTGCAACTAAGTTTGCTTTTAAGATGTATTTGTTTATATTATGAGAATGCTTTATTAAAAGATAATACAAGATTAATTTGGTTTTTCTCTCGGGGAATAGATAACTAACACCTCTACTAATAAATTGACTAATACTTACTGTGTTACCTTCTCCAACCATTTCAAATAAAGTCCTACAGTTAACGCCCAAATCATCGTTTAGCTTATAAATTTGAATCCTTTCATCTGAACCTATTGAATTATATGATCTTAGAAAAGGAGGAACTTCGTTTCGATCCATCCAATGAAAGGAGGGCACTCCATGACATAATTCTTCTAAATAATTTCCTGTATAAGTTCCCGTCATCATAGACACTTGAGTAGGATAGGTCAATGAAGGGAAATCTGTAATACAATTTTTAGAGTAAAGCCCTGATTCAATTAGTTTTTTTAAATTTGGAAGTGAACCCTTCTCAAGAAGATCGTAAAAATACTCCGACCGTACATCATCAATTATGCAAAATATAATGTGTTTAATCTTATTCATAAAATTCATAAAGCTAAAACTTAAGACTAAAATTAAATTTTACCAAAAATTCGGAATTTCCTCAAAAGCTTTAATAATTATTCCACACAAAAATTTTTATGACCTCGGATATTGAGTATAGAAAGGGATATACTTACATTTTTGTCTTTTTCTATATTTGTGAAGGTTTCTCTCAAGGTATTCCTTTTTTATTATGGCCTCAATATTTAGCTCAAATTTTAGGTGGATCATACAATATTTCACTATGGTTAGTCGTCTATTCTATAGGAAATATACCTTGGGCAATTAAATTGATTGTCGGATTATTTAATGATAGATGGGGTTCTAAAAAATATGGTCAACGATTCCCTTGGATATTTAGTTTTGGTGTTTTTGGAGGTATTTGGTGGATAATAATGGCTTTTCTCTTACCGACAAACGGGATCTATTTCTGGTTAGCCATTTATTACTTTATGACTCAACTTGGAATGGCTTTTGCTGACACAGCCTTAGATGGTTTAATTCTAGATGTTACACCTAAAAACAAGCTAGCGCGAGTACAAGGCTATACTTGGACAGTAATGTTTTTGGGTTATGGTGCGGGAGGGATGCTTTTGGGTTTAATCTTCTTAGCTGCTAATTTGATGCCATTTCTATTTATTCTTACAGGGATACTCATGTTCATTTCCAGCTTTCTACCTTACTTCATAAAGGAAAATCCTCTGCAAAAAATATCAAAGAGGGAATATGGCAGTGATCTTTTAACTATTGTTACTAAAAAACGAAATTGGAAAGTCTTCTTATATACATTCTTAGCAGCAATTCCTGCCGTCATGATTCTAAATTTCTTTATGTATGTAGTGTTGATTGCCATGGGTGTAATTAATGTGAGTGATACATTATTAAAGAT
>JBHLLM010000391.1:0-3329 GCA_048885575.1 Candidatus Hermodarchaeota archaeon | reverse complement strand
AAAAGATGATCCATTTATAAGAAAAATATTATTTAAAGATTCAACATCAATTAATAATTCTAATTCCTCATCTCCATTTTTTCGAAGATTTGTACCCCTATCAGGTCTAATGTTTTCTTCTTTCATTTTATTGTTTTCAGTCTCTGTAATAAGCAGTATATTCTTTGAAGCGATCCTCAATTTCATTTATATAGGGCATTGATGCTTGAGCTCCTTTTCTTGTAATTGCGATGGAGGCTGCTGCTGTAGCATATTTTACTGAAGTTAAAATATTTTCTCCTTGACATAATTTACTAGCTACAACACCATTGAAGCAATCTCCAGCACCCACAGTATCAATAGCTTTAACATTGAATGCTGGAACTTCTGTAACTTTATCCTTTTCTGCATCGTATACAATACATCCTTTGCTACCTAGTGTAGTTATTACTGTTTTTATTCCCATAGTTGATATATCTTTTGAAGCACAAATAATATTATCTTTAGTATTGCCAATCAATTCTTTAAACTTCAAAATAGAATGTAATTGTAATAACTCTCCTTCATTAGGAATTATTATATCAATATTGCTGAGAATTGATATGCCAATTGGCTTTAAAGGAGCGGGATTAAGAATCTTTACCACCTCACCTTGTTTTGCAACTTCAAAAATTTTTTCAATTGTTTCAATGGGTATCTCCATTTGAACTATCAAGCATTTGGCATTTTTAATGATATCTGAATTAATCTGAACTTCTTCTGGAGTTAATTTAAAATTAGCTCCTGGAGCTACACTAATCATATTTTCTCCAACTTCATTGATTAATATGAATGCCACACCGCTTGATTCATGGGGATCTCTTATAATGTGTTCTATATTTACTCCTTCATTACCTAATTGAGATATCATCTCGTTTCCAAAAGTGTCTATACCAACCTTCCCGATAAAGATTGTTTTAGAACCAGACCTTGCAGATGCTACCGCTTGGTTCGCACCTTTTCCCCCCAGAAATTGCTTAAATACACCACCTGTTACAGTTTCGCCTGGCTTTGGGAACCGTTGCGAGTAGATATTCAAATCCATATTACTTGAACCTATGATTAGAACGTAATTCTCTCGATTTAGCATAGTTTACTCTTTAATAAAACCGATTCAAAGATCAAAATTATTTTTATATTATCAAATTATGGTTCATCACAATTAAAATCAAATGATTCTTTGCGAATGGTTTTAATTTAATATAATTTTAAAAATCATATTAAGCAATGTAAATTTGCTTGAAAAATATTTAAAAAAAAAATATCTGAAACTCATAAAGGTGTTAAGTATGGCTAAAGACAAAATTATTGGAGCAATCGTTATGATCCTTGGCATCCTAATCGCTATTATCTACACCATGGGAAGTGTTGTGGATTTATGGTTTGAAACGATAGGTAATAATGCAAACTGGGACCTTGCGTTCCGGTTATTTGGAATCGATTGGCTCGATTATAGATTGTTTACTGTTCTGCCACTCTGGATTATGGTTCTTCTAATCGCAATTATCGCTATATGGATAGGTTATAGCATGCTTACTACTCCGGCACCTGTTCCGCTCGAGGAATTAGAGGAGGAATTAGCGGCTGAAGAGGAATCCGAAGAGTAGAAAGAAGACTATATATTTTTTTTTATTTTTATTTTAAATTTTATCAGATATTCTAAAATTCTAATTTCACCAAATTCAAATTTAGATTATTTAAATCAATTTGTATTAAGGTGTGGTTTGGTATTTCTCTAGCATTTTCAGTTAATGGTGTAGTACTTACAAAGAGATCTTCCTGATTTTTGCTTATAAAGAGGGTATGATGTCTCCCATTAAAATTATTTTTATGATTAGTTATGATGTTGCACTTTTCTGAATTGAAAAGAAAAGCATTAGCACCAGCACCTATCTCGATCTCTTTAAAGATACTTTCTAATCCAAATTTTAAACTTTTACCTTCCTGCAGTTCGCTTATAATTGCACAAAGATATTTTCGAGTGTCTAAATCAGTTTCATTATAAATTTTATTCAAGTTTGGATTTTTTAATTGTTTATTTGGAAATTTTTTTATAATTCCATTGTGTGTTATAAGATATTTCTCATTTATATTAATAGGATGGATATTTCCTAAGTTCTTTTTCCAAGGAAGAGTTTTTCTTGCGTGAACTAAAAGGAATCGAGTTTTAATTTCAGTAAGACTTTTCCAGTCTGCGCGGTAAATTGGATTAATATCTCGTTTGATTACGAGGTTTTTGTGATTTTCAGAAAGGTATGCAAATCCCCAACCTAATCCATGATGTCCAAGAAGGTCATACCTTCTTAAATAACGCCAATGGCAGGATTTCACATATGTCTTTAAAATATTATAATCCATATAAGAGGGTTTAAGAGAACACATTAAGAACATACGACACATGATAAATCACGCGTAATTATTTAATCTAAATATAACAATTAAGGCTTACCTAAAAAGTAGGCGGATATAGAACCGTTATCATGACAGCTAATAACTATATTTGACTCAGAATCATATTTTATGTCATTAACGCAAGAATATTTGTTAATTCCAGTAAAAATTTTACCAGAACCAGCGTCTATGATCATGATCTTCCCTTTAGAAGTTCCAATAATGAAACATTTATTAGAAAAAATTTCCGCTTGAATAAAGGATTCCAGATTTATATGCTTTATCTCCCACTTTTTCTCAAGGTTGGAATCTAAACATAACACTTTTGAACTAAATTTAATGTCTTGGACTTCAATAGAATCGTCAAAAAAGCTAAAGGAGTAAGTACTTAAAAATAAGTTTGATTTTTTTTCAAAGGTAAATGATGCGCATTTCCATAGGAAATCATCGAACTCAAACGATTTTAATTCTTCAATAGTGTTTTTATCTATAATATGAATTTTCTTATCGTCTCCCCCACACACAATGTATTCTTTGTTGTTTGATTTTAGGCTTGTAACGCAACGAATTTTATCAGGATAGCGCTTATACCATATTAATTCACCGTTATTTCCTTTAAAACTACGAATTGTACCATCATTTCCACAAGCGATTATCTCTAACACCAAAGGATTTGATAAATCTTGCCATAAAATCGCATCACCAATTCCATCTTCAAATAATTGCCCCCATATTAAAGAACCATCAATAGAATTTAAGCATCGTAAACTTTTATCTAATGAGTACGCTATTATTTCGTCTTTATTATCAGCATTAATGTCTGCATGGAAGAAACCGCTAATAGAGGTACCAAATTGATGTGCCCAAAAAGGTTGTAATTCGTAAGAGGAATTACATTTGAAAGTTCTTAATATTCCGTC
>JBHLLM010000390.1:0-3337 GCA_048885575.1 Candidatus Hermodarchaeota archaeon | reverse complement strand
ACATCTGATGGGATTTTCTAAAAATCCTCACTGTGAATTAGTAGCAATTGCTTCTAGAACCGAAGAACATGCTAATGCATTATCTAAGAGGTTCAATATTCCAAACGTTTATTTTGGGAACGATGGCTGGATAAAAATGATTGAGAACGAGAAATTAGACATTGTTAGTATATGTACTCCCAATTACTTGCACGCTTCTATAACATTAAAAGCGATCGAGAAAAATTGTCATGTTTTATGCGAGAAACCTATTGCAATTACTCAAGAAGAACTAAATCAGATGGAAGCAATCTTAAACGCCAAGGATTTAATCTTCTTTAGTTCCTTTCAAAAACGCTATAATCCCACTTTCAAATTAATAAAAAATATTATCGAGAGGGGAATTCTTGGTAAGATTACTTTAATAAGATATTATTTCAGCCACTACGGACCTTATAAATCTTGGAATGCTTTATCTGAAGAAAAGTGGTTTTTTGATTCTCAAAAAGCAGGCGGAGGTGTACTTTTAGATCTAGGTGTTCATTGTATTGATATCTTACGATTTTTACTGGGAGATTACGATAAGGTCACCGGATTTAATTATAATACTACTTGTATAAATTTGGAAGACGAAGATAATTGTACTGTCCTTTTTCGATTTAAAAATGATACAACAGGACTTATCAGTGTTTCTTGGTGTAATGAACCTTCAGAAACAATTGATATATTTGGAACAAATGGATACATTAAAGTAGATATAAGTGGAAGGAAACCGCCTTTATATGGTCCAAGAAAATTGAAGAAAAGTCAGGTAATTAAAGATTTAATAGAAATTAAGTCAGGAAACGAATTGGCTCAAAACATGTTAATTAATAACTTTATAAATTGTATTCAAACTAAAAAGCAAGAAAGTCCTAACTTTTCTGATGGAAGAAAAGCTGTAGAATTTGTATTAGAAGCATATTGTTTCAAGAAATGAAGTTTTGATATAAAAAATAAACATCAAATTTTTAATCATTATTTCTCTCATATTTATTAACACAAATAAAAGAAAGGTAAAAGTAGTACCTTGAAAGATTTACAACCATTCTTTAATCCTCGAAGCGTTCTCATAATCGGAGTTTCACGGCAGGCTCTCTCTTTTAGTTATACTGTCTTGAAAAACTTATTAGAGATTTTTTACCAAGGAGGGCTTTATATTCTAAATCCAAACGCAAATGACATTCTAGGTGTGAAATCTTATCATTCATTTGAGGAATTACCTGAGATCCCAGAGTTAGCCGTAATTGTTTTAGGAAAAGATATTCTTGAAATTGTTGAAAAACTAGGGCAACTTGGAGTCAAATATGTTGCGATACAAACTGAGTTGAAACCAGGAGCAAAAATCAACGATTTAACGCGTAAATTACACGAAACTTGCCTCAAATATAATATAACTTATTTAGGACCATCTATGCTTGGTATTATCAATTTTGGAGATAATTTCACAACATCGATAATTCCAGTTCGACAACATATAATGCGTGGGAATAAAAATGTAAAAGAAGGAATAAGCTTTATAGCTCAGTCTGGAGGATTAGCTGGAGCAATGGGCTGGTGGACACCTTCGCAAAGATTACCAATATCTAAAGTAATTCACTTAGGTAAAGGTTTCCATATAAATGAAGCTGATGTGTTAGAGTATTTCTTATATGACAACTCGACCAAAGTTATTTCACTATTTATCAGAGATATTACTAATGAATTAATTGAAGCAGTCAGAAAAGTTTCCCCTGAAAAACCAATTCTCTTTTATTATGTTGGTAAAGACGAAGACCAAGAGAATAAATTAAAGCTAGCTGGTGGAATATCTGTTCTGAATTATATAGAACTTTTTGAAACTGCAAAAATATTTTTATGGTGCCCTGAACCTAAAGGAATCAATTTGGGTATAATTGGGCCTAGTTCAGGCGCAATTCATTTAATTATAAAAGAAATGAGAAAAAATAATTTAACCCTTGCCAAACCTAGTGAATCATCAAGGGAGTTAATCGAAGATAAAGTTGGAGGATCCACTTGTGAATTTGGAAACCCAGTAGATTATTGGCCTCCAGAAAAATTTGTTGGAATTAAAATATGTGGTATTTATAACTCCGCTTCAGAAATTTTATTAAGGGACAGTGCTGTGGATGGATTAATTTTAGCTTTAGAGTTCTTTACTGAAATTGAATTTGATTTCAATATTTATGCTTCTCTTATTAGTAAATATCCAAATAAGCCAATTATCACCATTCTTATTCAAGCAGAGCGCGAAGGAGCAAAAAGAGTAATTAATTCTGCAACAGAGTTGAAAATTCCTGTTTTTGAGAACGAAATTGAGCGAGCTGTTCGCGGTTATAGACTTTTATATAATTATTACTCAAAAATTAAAAAAAGAAAGTAGGTTCACTTAAAAAATATCTTTTAGTTCTTCGGGAATCTTATCGTCTTCATCCATTAGAGATAAAGCGTATATTTGATCTCCGCATTTACATTGACTTCCTTCAAATAAGTAAAATTTGAACTTATTTTTCCAATTGCATACATTCACAGTTTCAATTTTAGCGATTTCGCCACATATACAATAAATCGCGATATTGGTAGAGTAACCAGGTATAATTTCACTAAACTCGAGATCGGGTTCAGAAAATTCGGAATCACTTAACATCTGGTTGATTTTATCAGCAAGATTATCCTTTAAGCTTGGAAGAAAACTCGTAATAATTCCATTTTTTCCTTCCATTTCAGTTAACACAATGAAATTCTTCTCAGGTTCTTCATCTTTTTTCTTTTCTGGGAATATAGGCTGGTTGTATTGTTGCTGAAGATTCTTCGGAATAGGAATAGGTTCCATACCTTCTGGATATTCAAATGAAACATAGTATTCTGTTAGCCCTTTTATTGGTCGTTGGTTTATCACATTTAAATCTTCATAGTCTCTGTGAAACAGAGAAAATTTAATTAATTCAAGTGGGACTTTTAACTCAATTAGATTTGATCTAACATTTGATAAAATTTCGCTAATATAACTCTTTAAAACCAGTATGTCATCACGATTTTTTGCATAAAGATCGTTTCGGTTCTCTTCTTTAAATTGAAACCATTTTTTCACAGCAGAATTCCTAACAAATTGAGGTACCATACAAAACACACACAATATAGGGAGCATAATATATGTTAAGTCAATATTAATAAAAAACGGAAGAAGGAAAAAAATTAAAGCAACACCTAATAAGGGCGCAATAATAATCAAATTTAGATTTCGCAACCTTTTTTCTACTGACTTATTAATTCCTTTACTTATTGCTACTTCCTCAGTCTTCACTTTTATCCTTTCGAC
>JBHLLM010000389.1:0-3339 GCA_048885575.1 Candidatus Hermodarchaeota archaeon | reverse complement strand
ATTAGTAAAAGAAGTATTCTAAAAAAATTTTACTATTATTTAGGTTAAATCTTTAAATCAAAAATTTTAATTTATATCCTTAATTTAATGCCATATTAAAAATCGATGATTTATGATAATATATTAAAACAAATATATTGGAAAGAGAAAAAATGAGTTATGTAAAATTTAAGGTTCCTGACGATCTGAAAAATGGTATTAAATCCATTTTAAACAAAATTGCAGATACTCGAGATTCTAAAATTAGAAAAGGGATGAACGAGGTTACTAAGTCTATCGAGAGGAGTTTAGCAAAATTAGTTATTATGGCAGAAGATGTAACCCCTCCTGAGATTTTATTTCACATTCCTTTACTTTGCGAAGAAAAAGGTATCCCCTATTGTTATGTTTCAACGAAAAAGGAATTAGGAAATTCAGCTCGTATTAATGTTGCTTCTTCTGCAATCGCAATTGAAACTGTTGGTACCGGAAACGATCGAGAATTAGAAGATATTATAAAGAAGCTAAAAGCATTAAAAAAATAATACGGTGAATAACTTTAGCAAAAATAGATAAAGCAAAAAGCGAACAAGATTTTTCAGTTCCCGCTGAAGTCATCCAGATCGTGGGAAGAACTGGTTTAACAGGTGAGATTAGTCAAATTAAAGTGAGAATCCTTGAAGGACCGGATAGAAACAGAATTTTAACAAGAAATGTTAAAGGTCCTATACAAGTTAATGATATTGTTATCTTAAGAGAAGTAGAAAGAGAAGCACGAAAAATTAGAAGACGGAGATAATAATTTTATTTGTTTTTGGTCCTACTCGTCAAAAAATCCTAAGAGTTGCAAATTTTCAAATTCAGTTCGAAAGAATTCTCTTAGAGCGGTTCTAATTGCCTCTGAGCGACTAGGAACAACTTTCATTTTTATCAGTTTTTGTATGTTTGCATCATATATATCAGGAATATTAATAGTAATGTTATGCATAGCAGTTTTCTTCTCTTTTTTAGGGTTCGGCAATTTAAATTTCACTAAAATTATTAATTTTTAAATATAGGTTCAGAAAGGTGGATCAAATTATTGTACAAACGATCTAATATTATTAACCCTTAACTAAATCCAACTTTTTGATAATAAATTATAAGTTAAATTTGTATATAAAATTATCTCTCTGCATATAGCAGCATTTTAAGAGTTCTAAGTCAAATGTAAATAATTTTGATGTTTTTATCAGTGAAATGAAAAATTAATGTCATAAATTTAAGGTCGATTGAAAAAATTTTACTTTATATTCTATCTTCCTTTTTAACATAGCGACCTCTTGTTTCGATTGTTGACATATTTCTTATGATTTGTTTGCACTCATCTATCTTTTCTGGTCCATATCCTTCTCGATACCCGTCTAGAAAAGCCTCAAAACATATATTAAAATCATTTCCATGAGATGATATTAATACTCTTTTAAACAAATGCAAATCAGTGCTTTTATCTTCAATATAATCTGAATAATCGTGAAGTCCAAAGTCGATTATAAAAATATCTTGCGTTTCTGTTATTATTATATTACTTGTAGTGATATCCCCATGAATATGTCCATTTTTATGTAGGATTGCAATATTTTTGCCGACATCTTTTAAAAATTGCACCTTTTGCTCGTTTGATATTGAATCTAAAGCCTCCTTTAACTTTTTACCTCTAATATACTTCATTACAATTGTTGAATTTTTAGTGTTAATTTCATAAACTTGAGGGACATTAACTCCGTATTTCTTAACTCTAATTAAAGCTTTAGCTTCATTAAGAGTTCGATTGACTCTTAATTTTCTGTCAATCTTTTCTATTCGATAACCTTTGGGAATGCGTTGTTTAAATATAACCTCTTTCCCAAACCAATGACCGTAAATAAGGGTTGCTTCAGCACCTTTATAAATAATTTTTTCCATAACAATTTCATTGGACATCATTTTAAGTCCCCTTATTTCTCCAAGGAATAGTTATTTGATCCATTCTTTCTTTAGGATTAATCTGGGTATCTGATAGGATATTCCCACCTGTTGCCTTATACCTTAATATTCCAGTCCATCCAATCATTGCGCCATTATCTCCCGCGTACTTCAATGGAACGACCTCAAACCTAGCATCATGTTCTTTACTAATGTATTTTATCATTTTTTGTAATTTTTTATTAGCGGCTACACCCCCGGTTAATAACACTTCTCTTTTGTTAGTGTGAGCTAAAGCTCTCTCTGTAACTTCAGTGAGCATAGCAAAAGCAGTTTCTTGGAGTGAATAAGCCACATCGCATATATTATATTTTTTACCATAATCCTTAGATTCCACTAACCTTTTTGTAGCTGTATAGAGTCCTGAAAATGATAAATCCATTCCTTTCACAACATACGGTAAAGCTAGATATTTCGACGATTTTTTAGCTAATTCTTCGACTTTTGGACCCCCAGGATGAGGTATTCCAACATCTCTTGCAAAAGAATCAATTAAATTACCAACAGGGATATCTAGTGTTTCTCCAAAAATTTGATATCTTCCTGACTCATAAGCACTAATTATCGTATTTCCTCCAGAAACATATAAGGTGAGAGGGTCTTCAATTTCGCACATTAATCTTCCGATTTCTATATGAGCAATACAGTGATTAACAGCGATTACAGGTATTTGTAATAATTGATTCAACAATCTCGAAACTTGGGCTCCAATTTTTAATATGGGTCCTAAACCGGGACTTTTACTGAATGCGATTAAATCAATATCTTTAATCGAAATTGAAGCTTCTAATAAAGCTCTATTTATTACGCTCGTAAAATTGTTAAGGTGTTGTTCTCTCACTAATACAGGATGAAGTCCGCCCTTTTCGGGGATAAACATGTCGCTTACAAGACTAATAACATTCCCTCTAAAATCAATAATTCCGACACTCCATGTATGTGCCGTAGATTCTATACCAAGAGCTAATTGACGTTTAATTACTTGCACCCAATAAAAATTTATAATTTTAAGTTAGGATACTAACTCACTTTTCTTCATTTAGTTTAACAATAAAGCAAGAAATTTATGTATTAACATTTTGCCCAAAGATTTGGCATTTTTTAGAGAAAATAAAAATCGAAAAGGAGATAAAATGACTTTATTAAAAACTATGTTGATTTCGTGCGTTTTCGAGGTGTTCTTCCACTTCGGGCAACTGTGGTAGCGCCCTTCTTACCTTTTCTCTTAAATACTGTATATCCACATTTCCCACAAGATGATCTATCGTAATGATCAGCGAGAAAAAACGAAGGACCACACTTAGGACATGCCCTATGATTCCTTTCTAATTTTCCATCTTCAATCTTATAATATTT
>JBHLLM010000388.1:0-3348 GCA_048885575.1 Candidatus Hermodarchaeota archaeon | reverse complement strand
GAGGTGGGTAATTGTTTTATCCGTAGTCATCCCCCAAATCGAGGATGCCTCCTTAAGTTCGTAATGATCTTCATCAAGTACTAAATAAACAGGAGAATTAGCTAAATTTTTAAAAACAATACCAGTTAAACTTCTTCTTAATTGGGCACCAAAAAATCCTCCTGACATCCCTTCGCCATAAATGTCAGTTAAAGGAGATTTTGCGGATACAGAATAAAATCCAGAACAAGGATATGCAGTACCTGTTAAAAGTCCGGTCATAAAAATTAATGGATTATTTTTATCAAATGGATCATTTTGATATCCTTTTTCCTTCATTAACAGGTCGATAGCAAAACCTGGACCCCCTAATAAATGAGTTGCCAATTGTCTATGAACGGAATTCTGCTTAAAAGTTCGATTGTATAAATTTACTTCTAATATCTTTCCAATTTCTTCTTGTGTCATAATAATATCAATAAAAATAGGTTAATTAGAATTGTTTTAAAGTGTAATTAATGCTCATTCTTAAGTTTTAAGAGAAAATTCTAGGCGAAAAAAAAATTAGTTCTTTTTTGGTAATTGATTGCTGCTAGGGAAAATTCCTATTTTGGGAGTATTTCCATATATTTTTTCCAAGTTTTTCACTAATTCTTGAAAATTAGTATGGAAGATTGTTGTTTCGGGATAATAATGCATTACATCTCTTTTATTAACATTTTGAGAAAATAAACAGAATTTTTTATGCTTCAAAACCGCTTTAAAAATAACAGAATCTCCCCAATTTTTATATAATTTTCCACCGGTTTCTCCTAACAACGAGTGATATCCTCTCCCTTCACTCGCTGCCGTCATGAGTACAACTGCGCCTTCTCGCTTAATGAAACTTTTTGATTTTAAATAGAAATTCAATCCCTTTATAGCTTGAGATAATTCTGTATCTTCAGGGTATAGATTAAAGAAACCTATATCGAGATTTAACTTAGGTGGTAAAGTAGTTGAATATACTTTTTCTGCCATTTCCATTGCCTTACGATGTGCTTCAATAAAATCCCCTACAAATATACCTCCTATCTTTCTCGCCATTGTAGGGATAACATTTATAGAGAAATCTAAACCAACTTTTCTACAGGTATCCTCGATATCTTTCCTTAATTCCGTAACAATCCCCAGACCTACTCCTATCCCTCTTACTCCTGCTTCATGATTTGCTTCAAGAGTCTGAATTCCACATAAACCTGGTAGAACTACTTTAGCTCCTCCTCCGTATCCAGCTAAAGGATGTGGTACGACAGAACTAATCGAAATCTTTACTTCAGCGTCATGGTAAGTTTTGTTTAAATATATGGGTGTACCTTTGTACGAATCTCCGATATATACAAGATTTTCATAAGGATGATGATTTTCTATCTTTATTTTATCAACATTTTTTGCTCCTACTTTTTTAATTGAATCTATTCTATTCATGGGTCGGTGAGCGCCGAGAGCATAAATTAAAGTTATTCTATCGTTAGGTATTCCTGCCTTATTTAATTGGTTCAACACGATTTCTAATATGAATTCTGCTTGAATTGGTCTCGATATATCTTCAACCGCAATTACCGCGGTACTTTTTCCCTTCGCTATTTTGCGAATTGTAGGTGTACCAATGGGTTTATTGAGGGCATTCTTAATATCTTCTTCAGATAGCTCAACTGTATCTTGCATCTTATAGACATTTACATCCCATGTATCGGGAAATTCGATTTGCAAGTCTTTATCCCCGTACCATGCTGCCCAAGGAATATTAAAAGTTTGTACCATTGTTAAGTTTCACTCTTTTAAATTAAGGAATTATACCTTTCTTTTGATTATTACTTTAATATTGAATTTTGAATAATCCTTTATTAATGTAATTAACCTAGCCCTAATGAGTAGAAATTGTTAGAAAAGTGCACCTTAAAGCTTTAAATGCTTTTTTATTTCTTTTTCATTAAAAATAACTAAACAGTTGGTAAAAAAATGCAGCGTGAATATAATAAGGGTAAAAATAAAATAAGCTCTATTCTTACAAGTATTTCTTCACTATTAATTCCGTTCCTTCAATATGTCCCTTGTACTGCGATATGGTTTGGTATTATGAGTGTCCCATTAATATCATACTTATTCTTGTTTTTTCAGTACCCTAGTATTCTAATATATGACCTAAAATTCTTAATCGGTGCCCAAGGATTCTATGTTGTATTATTTGGATTAATATTGTATGTATATAGTTTAGTTTACCAGTTGTCTCACAGAGGGCGACTATTAACCAAAGGTCCATATAGGTTCATGAGACATCCTCAATATCTTGCTTTTATTATCATGACCTTAGGGATGACAATAGTGGCATTTCAGACTTCACCAATTTTTGAAATCCCAGTTTCTTACGAAAACCGATTCAACATTTTAATCTTTATTTGGATCTTTGAAGTAATCGCTTATATTCTCTTGGGGAAGATCGAAGAAATTGCCTTAAAAGCTAAATATGGAGATAAATTTCTAGAATATAGAAATAGAGTAGCTTTTATTCTTCCATTTTTAAAAATATAAGGTAGCAAATCAAGTAGAGCATAATTGATAAAAGGATAATAAATGTCAAATATCTTTATTCAATCAGGAAAGTTCAAGCGGAATTTTATAATTAAAGTTATTTTTTTTATTTTTTCTCTATTTCTATTATCAACTGTATCTTTCCTGTTAATTAAATTGTATGAGGAACCAGTATTCGGTCCTGATATAATCGTTCTCAGATCGATCTTATTAATTTTATTAGCACCAGTTATAATATTCGTTTTAACGTTTACTGCTCTAACAGTAAAAGAATATAGGAATTATTTTATTCGAAGGAGCTATATTAATGAAGGCAGCTCATACCTAACTCTTGCGGATATCTTTCAAAACGAAAATCGGATAAATATCCTTAAAGAAATCCTTAACAATCCTGGTGTTCATCACAACGAATTACTCCGAAGCTGTAATTTGAATAAAGGTCAATTACAATGGCATTTAGATACATTATTAAAACATAGTATTATTAAAAAAGAAAAACATGGGCAATATACTATTTATTTTCCAATCACAACTTCAGCAGAAGCAATAGAAGCGTTTAAAAATCAATTTGCCAAGTCAAAAACTACATTGGAAATATTGAATATTATTAGAAAAAATCCTGGTATTACTTCTGCCAATATTTCCCGTAATATAAATCTCTCCCGGAATTCCATCAATTATCATATTAAAAAATTGCTTGAGAAACGCTTAATAAGGCTTGAAAAAAATGGACGTATAAACGAATTATATTTAATATATCCCTAAGAATATTCTACAAAAAGTGAACACAAAGAATCC
>JBHLLM010000387.1:0-3351 GCA_048885575.1 Candidatus Hermodarchaeota archaeon | reverse complement strand
CTGTTAAGAAGTGTTGCAAAGAACGGAATATTGAGGGTTGTCATCAATGTGAAGATTTTCCATGTAAATTCATTGATAATTTTCCGATTCCAGTAGGAAAAAGGGTAATTTTAAGAGCCATACCATATTGGCGTGAACATGGAACTGAAAAATTTATAGAAGAAGAAAAGAAAAGATATCATTGTCCTAATTGTGGAAACCAATTATTTCGAGGAGCAAAAAGATGTAACAAGTGTAAGGTTGAGGTTAATGTAGATTAAAGAATATAAAATGAGAAAAATTAGTTTATTAAGACCTATTATTTTTATTACTCCTTATCAGCATTTTAAAAGTTTCTTCCTCTAAACTGTCGAACATTTTCAACTCTTCTTCCAAGAACTCACTCAACGCAGTTCTTATTGCCTCACTTCTACTCGGATATATCCCTAAATCATTTAAAGTCTGAATTGCTTCTAAATACTTTTCAGGTAAGTTTATTGTAATTATCTTCATCATTTCAAACCCTTAATTTACTTATATTAGTAATTTAAACGACAAATTTTATGATTAATTATCATAGTTCGCCGGATAATTTATAAATCAAGAGTATTAATCCCTTAATGGTGTTAATTACTTAATTATTCACGAATAACTAATCTTAATTCATTAATAGAAAAGAAAAAGAAATAGTCTCATTCAAATTGGTTTTTTTAGAGATTTAATGTGTAAAACTAAAGAAAACGACGATTTATAAAGTTCAGCATGACTAATTTCTTTGATATTTTTTAAAAAAGTTAAACTATAGTCTGCTTCTCGCTTTAAGTAGTTAATATTTTTAGTTTTCCTCTCATTATCTAAATATACATCAACTTGGAGCACATTTTCGTCTAATTTAGTAGGTAGTTGGGGGGTTAGGTTAAAAGAAAATATTAAATCTGGTTTTGAAGAATCTTCCGCATCTATTACAAATAATACATTTGGTTGAGTAAAGGCCATAAACGATTCTAAATTGTGGAATAAGTCATCCACCTTTATATTCAGACCAGAATCTTCCAAAATACTGCAATCACTAACTTTTGGAAATAGAAACTTTTCTTTTCCTCTAAAAGCAAGGTCAATTTCATTTATACTTAAAAAGTTTTTAAAAATTTCATCATTTTTTTCCAAACTGAACTCATTTGTGATAGGATCAGATTTTGTATATATTAATAAAGAGCTTGAAGATATCAAATTAATCTTTTGATAATATATTTTGTATTCGGGGCTATAGGGTAAATTAATAACATCTTTATTACCGCCCAAACCAAGTTGAGCCATAATATTCATTGGAACTTGACTTGTTAAGGTTAACAATAGAAATGAGCGAAAATCTTCGAGTTCAAGATAATTTGTAAATCCTTTAAAATATTCACCAACCATTTTTATTTTATCAACTAATGCTTCGGGCATATCCAAATTCATCTTAGAATTGTTATAAATCATTAAAGCATCAATTATAATTAAACCTATTTGTGATATTTTAAAATAAAGTGGCGAAAAGAATCTTTTACATCTTGAGTTATATGATGTTCTATCTCACAGGAAACTTTCTCAACTATTTCCTCATCATCAATTTTTAAAATATCTTTAAAAAAAGTTCGGAGCAATGAATGAGTCTCCTCCAACTGCAATGCATACTTTTTTCCCTTATCAGTCAACCTAATTGATTTTCGAGGTTCCCACTTTATAAGGCGGTTTTTTTTTAACTTTTCAAGCATTCCGGATACTGACGCAGGCTCAACTTGGAGATTTTCAGCTATTTCCTTATTCGTTACCCACCCACCTTTTTTTTTTTTTGAAATATTAAAAATTATATCTAAATATCTCTGATAACTCTCAGGTATTTCTGAAATTTCCGGATTTTCTTTAGAGTTAGACATTTTAGTTACGGATGATTAATGCTTTACATTATGGATAACACAATTTATTCTTAAAAATGTTTTTAAAATAATTTGAAAATTTAGTTTTCCAATTAGACTTAAAAAATATGTAAGGTTGATAATAGTAGTTCTGAGTCTAATCTAATTAATGCCTCCTTTTTATATAATGGCAAGTAAAAATATAAAAAATTTTCCCGGATTATTAATATTGATTGTTGGCAACTCGGGATCAGGAAAAGATTCGATAATGAAAGGAGTAAAAGAAAGATTTCCTTTAGAGTTAAAGAATCCTTATCTTACGAAAAGATTTATAACAAGACCCTCTTCTGATACTGAAGATAATGTTGCTGTTACACCAGAAGAATTCAGGAAAATGTCAAAGAGGGGAGAATTTGCGTTAGAATGGCATATTTACGGTCTTGATTATGGTGTACCAATTGAAATTGACGATTGGATGAAAAAAGGTCACCCTGTACTCGTTAATGTTAGTAGGACAATTGTAAAAAAAGCTCGCGATATTTATCAAAATACTTTAGTTGTTTTCATAGAAGTTCCTTTTGAAATTACGCTTAAAAGAATAAAAGCACGCGCAAGAGAAAGTGGTGAAAGATTAGAAGAGAGAATTCAAAGAGCAAAGAAGAATCAGAGTTTTCCTGATGCTGATTTCACTGTCGATAATTCTGGAGATTTAGAAGCTGCAATTAATGAATTTTTACATCATCTTCTATGTACTATAAAACAAAAGGAAATCTCAAATTTTGATTCTTAAAGGCGTTAAAGAACTCCCTATAAAAAGCTTGAGAAGAAATTAAAAAGAAATTAAATGGAGAGATGGCAATTGATCAATTATAATTAAAAATCTCCTTCACTATGTTCCCAAGTATTGGTAGGTCATCTATTTTTAACTCTCGACACGCTTTAATGGCTCTATTTAAGGTGTCCCATATCTCTGAATTAGCTTTAATGGACTTTGAGAATTTATTTAGTTTCTTCATGGCAGGATATGATTGTCCTTTACTGACATAACAAGTCAACAGTGGCTCAATCGGTTTTAAAAAGATAATATTGTCCCCGATTTTAATACGATCGATGGTTTTTGAGAAGATTTCAGAACTAAAAGTATTAAAAGCAGATATAAAAGAGCTAAAGAGGTTTCTAAAATCCCAATCCTTTATGAAAGTGTGGTTGAAACAGGTAGTCCCAGCTTCATTCATGATTAAAAGTAATATAGGATCTTCTTCAACCAAATCTGGTGGTTCCATCATCTGCTTGCCCATCATATGTTTTAAAGTTTTATCTATTTCAACAAATTTTATTCTTTCTGATACAGGAGCTTTAGTTTTTCTCAAATCGTCCCATTTTTCTAGCTGTTGTAATAATTGATCGTGTTCAGTTGATATTGTTCTAGCTAATAGATGAAGCCCATGATCGTCAGCTATACGCTCGGCTTTTG
>JBHLLM010000386.1:0-3352 GCA_048885575.1 Candidatus Hermodarchaeota archaeon | reverse complement strand
CAAATTCGCTTCCGCTATTATAAATTGTGCAATTTTCTATTTTAAAGTTAACATCGGAATTCTCAATCAAGATGCAACTTCCCGAACCTCCCCCATCTATTACCAAATCTTCAATAATATAGGGATTGGAATAACTCCCATTCCCTGTACAGATTCCCGCACCTTTAGCAGCAGACCAATTATAACTTGGATTATTATCATTGATATAAATGCGTCCAAATACTGCTGAGATTTTCAAATTTTTGTCGTCAAAAACAATATCATCTATGTATTCTGAACTTTCCTCGTTCGCATTATTATCCAGAGTGGCATTTATTTTCGGTAATAAAGCGAAAAGGATTCCAAAAGTGATTAAAATTATTATTTTTAGATTTGCATTTGATTTCATATTATTTTCAACAATAGTCAACTATTAAATTTTTCTCCTTTTATTTCGGATTAACAGTAAGATAGGCTTGAGCCCCAATGGCGAAAATTAAACTGAGTTAATAACGGGAAAATGAAGGAAAGAAATTAGGAATCTTACCTTAAATTTTAAATAATTGCATACTTAAATGTAAATAGAAAATTTATCACCTTGTAAATATGTCTTATCAAAAACCTATAGAATTAGTCGATGCTCAACAGTTCATGGATAAAGGAGAATTTAAAGAAGCGCTACAAGTTTTAAAAAATCTTGAGGATAATCAAAATCTTGGAGATCTTGATCAGCTAGAATGCCACAGTCTTAAAAGATCAGCTCTCTATGAACTGGGACGCCTTGAGGATGCATATACAATTGCCAAGCAAACTTATCAAGAAAGCCAAAAGTTGGGTGAAGATCTTCAAGCAATTGATTCCTTAATTCTTATGGCTAGAATTTCGTTTATGTTAATGAAAAGTGATGATTTTATTAAGTTTACTGAACAAAGTGAAGCCTTGCTTAAATCTCTTACTAAAGAATCATTATTAGAAATTAAGAAAAGAGAAGGTTTGATATCTTGGCTTAAGGGCTGGATTTCTATTTTGCAAGGTGATATCGAACATAGCTTGATGTATGCTGAACAAAGTTTAAAATTATATGAAGAACTCAATAATAAAGATGATATTGCGCCAACTTTAACGCTTATTGGAGAGATTTATTGCCTTGCTAAAGGAGAGTTAGTAGAAGGCTTAAAATACGCAGAGCATTCTCAAGAAATTAATAAAGAGACAAAAATTAAAGGTTTTAGTTATCTTATTAGTACTGCAACTAACTCTCAACTCTTGGGAAATATATATGCTATTAAAGGTGAATTGGATCTTGCACTTACATATTTTGAGAAGAGTCTATTAATTGCCGAGGAATTTGATATTACTTTATTGCATAGCTCAACTTCAAATAACATAGCTTATGCACATTGGCTAAAAGGTAATTTGCCTCAAGCTATCGAGATTTTTGAGAAAGAATTAGCGACAGGGAAACACAAAGCTGAATCTTGGATGATTAGCACCCTACTATCAAATCTGGTTGAAATTTCGATTGATAGGGGAAATCTCGATAAAGCGAATAAATATTTAGAACAGCTACAAGAACTTGTAAATCAAGAAGAAGCTGTTTTTGAAAAGTATACATATCGCTATTGTAAGGCATTGATACTTAAAACCAGTTCTAGAGTTCGCGATCTCGTTAAAGCTGAAGGATTATTTAAAGAAACTGTTAAAGAGGCATTACTTCATGAATTGGTTATTAATTCTTTAATCCATCTCTGTGATTTGCTATTAAAAGAATTAAGTGGAGGTAATTTTCTTGATATATTAGAGGAATTAGAACCACTTGTTAATCAGTTATTAGAATTTGCCAGGAAACAACACTCATATTCAGTGCTAGGTGAAACTTACTTGTTACAAACAAAAATTGCTCTAATCAATTTTGATACTAAAGAAGCTCGGCAATTACTAACTGAAGCAGAAAAAATAGCTGAACAATATGGTCTTTATCGGTTGACTATTAAAATTTCGAATGAGCATGATGAATTGCTTAATAATATTGCATTGTGGGATAATCTAAAGCAATCAGAATCTTCCCTTTCGGAACGTGTGGAGTTAGCCCGTTTAAATGAACATATGGAGCAGATGGTAAGAAAACGTGAAATTAAACCTCCTAAATTGGTGGATGAACAACCAGTATTGTTTACTATCATAACAAAAGAAGGTAATCTCGTGTTATCAAATCCTTTTACTGCTGAGATGAGTATTGATGATAAACATTTAGGTATGTTCCTATCCTCTTTTGAAACATATAGCAATGAAATTTTCTCTGAGTCATTTGATCGCGTTAAATTTGGTGATTATACTGTTATTATGAAAGAATTAGAACATTTTTCTATTTGTTATATGTTCCTCGGCAAAACTTATGGTGCTCGGCAGAAGTTTCTTCACTTTTATGAAGTTCTTACAAAAAATTCCGATATTATGAATGTTATCGTAGATGCTTGCAGAAAAAGGGAATTGATGAGAGGTGATGATCATAAATCAATTCAAAAATTGATTCTTGAATGTTTTATATCTGATTCAAAACTATTCCAAGTCCCTTTCAGAGCATACATAGGAGAAGCACCTTTTACTTTCGTAAGTTATGCTCACGCCGACAAACTTGAAGTATATCCCATTATAGATTTTTTGAATAAAATTGGGATTCACATCTGGTACGATGAAGGAATCCCTGTAAGTGAGAATTGGAAAAAATCGATAGCAGAAAATTTAGAGCGATGTAGCATATTCTTGGTGTTTATTTCACCTCATATAATTGATTCTGAATATGTAAGAAAAGAAATTAGTTTCGCCTTAAAAAAGAAGAAAAAATTCATTGCAGTATACCTAAAAGAAACTAAATTACCAACCGAATTAGAGTTTGAAATAGCTGATATTCAATCAATAATGAAATATTTAATTCCGAAAGCGGAATTTTATGATAAATTGAAAGGAGAGCTGTCTTAATTTATTAGTTATCTTGAAAAAATTCAGAATTAAACTCCTCCAAATCATCTGGTGGCCACGCGCGAGGTGTTTTGTAATTTTTTACGAACCTATGGGAACAGAGAGAAGCGCCAAATCCAACAATTATAATAAGAATATATACAGATTTTTTCGAATAATGATAATAAAAGTTGAAAAAATGGTAGTAAAACATATTTATTAGCGGCAAAATTTACGAATTACTAGCAAAATCAAAAGAGCTAATTATTTTAACTCCAATCGATTAATTAGAAATGCTGGTTAGTTCCTAGCATTTTTAATAACGCATTAACCTAACTTCTTTTTATTTTATAAGAGTGTTAATATTTATAGAAAAAAAGTAAATATATAAAAAGAATTTTCACAAGTTAATATA
>JBHLLM010000385.1:380-3356 GCA_048885575.1 Candidatus Hermodarchaeota archaeon | reverse complement strand
ACCTTATTTCTTTTCAATCGAAGCTAGAGCACCTTTATTCGATCGAAGATTAGTGGAATTTTCGTTCAAAATTCCACCCGAATTAAAAATTTTTTGTAAGAAAAATATTGGAATCGCAAAAAAATGGATATTAAGAAAAGCATTTGAGAACGAGATACCTGATGAATTTGTATGGAGGAAAAAACAAAAATTTTCTTATGGGGTAGAATCTCAATTCCTTTTAAAAGACCACATAAATAAGATGATTACTGACATTGAATTCGATGAGGAAAAGCAGATTAGACCAGAATTTTCATTGAGATCCAAGGAAGAATTGTATTATTGGAGAATTTTTAGATCGAAATTTAAGCCAACTTTAGATACAATTTCAGAAATAGGGATTACTAGTGTTTTTGAATTATAAATGATTTAGAGAGAGGTAAACTGATGAGTTATATTAAAAACAAAGTTAGAAATTTATACTGGGGTGAATTTAATTGTGAGATGTGTGGAGAATGTTGTCGTTCAGGGTATGACGTATATGTCAATAAGGAAGATGTTAAGATATGGAAAAAGTTAAATAAACAATTTTTATTAAAGTATGTTATTGTAAATCCTAAATCTATTTCTGAAACCAAAGTTTCGGTTTTAACTTCTAAAGATTATAACATCAAATTACAAAGTTCCGAAGATAAACCCGTTTTAACTCCTAAAAGCTTCAATGTGATTTTAAAAGGTTCAGATATTGGATTGGAATATATTATAGAAGCAGATATATCTGACAAGTGTCCGTTTTTATATTTAAATCGATGTCTAATTCATAATTTTAAGCCTATAGGATGTTATTTGTTCCCTTACAATAAAGATAATTGTTTTTCAAGAAAAGTGTGTTTAGAATAAGAAGATTTAATTTAAAATGAATAAGAATAATTTTGTAATAGAAGGCGATAATTATTGAATTTAAAAAAAGAAGGGGGTATTCAACAAATTTTGGAAGGAAAAGGAAATAGTATTGATAAGAATCGTTTGAGCTCGAGGGAATCTGAAGAATATCACATTTTTTCAAATCTATTAAAGAGATTAAATCATAGCAAAATTAAAAGTATGGAAAAGATTTTAATAATTGGAGACTCTCTAATAGAAATTTATTTGCAATTAATTAAGATTTCTCCAAATGCGCGATTTTATATTACAAATAGTTCAAATAGGGTTTTAGAGTCCTTTAAAAAATATACTAAGAATTATGAAAATTATTCCACTTATATTCTTGATGTTTCTAAAGGAGTTTCACTTCATGATTTTGTTTTTTATAATGGTAAATTTGATTTAGTTATCGCTAATAAAGCTTATTCCCAATTAAGTAAAAAGAAAAGAAGCCTTTCATTAAAATTCCTATATAAACATTACTTGCGTGAAAATGGGATATTATCTATAATTAGTTATAGAAGAGATACTATTCAAGGTGGTAAATTTAACTTTATAAGAAATATTAAACCAGTTTTAGAAAAAGAAATTTCAATAAAAAATAAAAAAAATTCAATTCAATTTAGTTTCTTTATGAAAAAAAAAAGTTTTTCAAGTTAGACGCTACTTGGTAAAGTATGATGAGCATGAAAAGCATAAAAATTAAGGTTTCTTATTTTAGTATTGTAGAGATTGCACTTGTTTTTATAAATTTTTAAACATCTATTTAAAGATGAATTATGAACAAAGTTCTAGATAAAATAAGGCAAGACAACAAAGAAATCATTACATTAGAAGAACTAAAAAATTATTGTAAAGAGTTGTATTTTAACTATAAGATTATTAGTAATTACTTGATTTCTCGAAAATTTTTAATAAAAATATTAGATGATATATTTTATGTAAAAACTACTGATGAGATAAACCAAAATAAACTAAAAATTCCAGTTTCAGAGCTACTTGGCAAAGCATTAGAATTAAAGAATATAGACAAATGGTACTTTGGTTTATATACTGCACTAAAACTTAATGGAATTAAGTTTGTTCATGAAGATAAATACTGCTATCTTATAAATAATCGAATTCTAATTAATAGACCAATAAAGGTTCTTGGTAAAAAATATAGGTTTTTAAGGTTTCAAGACAGTCTCTTTAATTTCGGAATAATAAATGGAAAAATAAAATATTCAGATCAAGAAAAAACGATATTAGATTTGTTATATTTATGGGAATACAGTCAAAAGACTGAAAATAGAATAATTAACGAATTGTCTAAATTAATGGATGGAAGTTCTAAGGAAAAGTTAGTTGAATATTCAGAATTTTACCCTAAATCGACAGCAAACATCTTGAAAAAGGCTTTAAATAATTTTTAATTGAAATTGATAATCCCATTGATTTTATTTTTGAGATTAATTTATTATTATCCCTGCTTTGTATGAGAATTTACAATAGTATCTCTCACTTTTCTATCTTTCAATTTTGCTTGTATTGATGCTGTCTTCATATTATGTTCTTTAACTAGAACAATTTCTGAGATGGGTATATATACAATCTTATTATATTTCGACTTTAAAACAACTTGAAAACGACTTTATTCTCCTAAATCTCTTAGACAAACATCAAGTTTTTTACCTTTTAGCTTTTTTAAGATTTAAATTTCCCTCTTGTAAAAAATTAATATGATTCTGAAAATACAAATTGTAATTGGTTTTCATCTGTTACGAATCTGAGAGTTTTTTGTCAATGTAATCTAGTAAAATCAAATCTTCAAGTTTTAGCTCGGTTTTTTCTATATCTTTTGATATTTCGTTCAACACATTTTTCCTTTTGGAACGTCTTTTTATCCGTGAAATTATCTTATTCTTTAAATTCTCTCTCGTTTCCTTAATTTCTTTTTTCTCTGTCAAAATTCCCACCTATATCTGAGTTTTTGTTTATTATTTAATTTTTTTGTGAATAATTGAGAAATTAATCGTTTGAATCTTTTTTCCAATCTCTCATTTTTTCAAGATTTTTGAATTCTTCTCCTGG
>JBHLLM010000385.1:0-370 GCA_048885575.1 Candidatus Hermodarchaeota archaeon | reverse complement strand
AGTATTAAAATTATATGATTGGATCACTTCTTTCTCTAAGGGTTTACTATAACCACAGGAATTACATACAAGACTTGCTTTATTCCGATCTTTTGATGGAAGCATCATTCCATCACATTTTTCACAAAATTCAACCATATTTTCTCACTAAAGATTTAAACTTTATATAAATGTTAGTTCAAATTCCTCTTTTACGATTTTTTCATTAGCTACATTCTTATCGCTAATCTCTCGTTTTAATTTTAATATTGCTTCTTCCAATATATCTTCTTTTTTTACTCCTGTACATACAAAACTACCCGTCGAAAAGAGAAGGAAAACTGCTCGAGGATTTTTCATATTATATATTAAACCAGGAAAAACTTCAGGT
>JBHLLM010000384.1:0-3356 GCA_048885575.1 Candidatus Hermodarchaeota archaeon | reverse complement strand
CTTACTTAAATTTTTTTTCATTAAATATCACCAAAATTGAAATCAAGGAATAATTAGAATTTCAAATAAAAAGGATTAAGGTATAATGTTCCCCAATAAAAATTCATTTTAAATTTATTCCATCTAACAACAGCGATTTCATTATTATTTATAAAATATTTTCAGATAGAAATATAAATAAAAAAAAAAGTTGAATTAAACTTCATTAATAAACTTGTTGTACAACGCTGTGGAGAAATCAACCGCTTTTGCGAGGAGATATTTTAACATAGACCTTTTAGTTGATTCTGGTTCACTTTTGAAAGAATCCGCATCTGATCTCAACATTTGAGTTCTCGTCCATTTAGCAATGTCTTCAACTGCCTTTTTAACTGCATTTGAGCCTGTACCAATAGAAAGGCTATTATGAGAAGCAATGTATTTTACACCTCGATTATAAAATGTCCAATCAAAGATTTTAATTGCAATATCATCTCTTAGATAGGACCATTTAGTGGAAGCCCAATCTTCCATATAATCATGTTTATCTAATGAATAATAATCATCTAAACCGCCTGTAATTGTATCGAGGATACTTACAACTAATCCAATAAGATTTGGATTAATCCAAATTTTAATCTTTGCGTAATCATATACATGATAAGGCATTGTCATATCTTGGCCATAATGAATCGCGTAGGACAAATGTTTACCCGCTGTGGCATAATATCCACGATCATAATAATATAGGGCGTTATCGTAAGCAGTTTGAGCTGCAGTAGGCGCAGAGCCATAGATTAAACCGACATTCAACAAAACGACTTTAAACCATAATATGTAGGTATATACTTCTACTCCACCCCGTATTCCATAATTATGCTTTAACCATAATTTAAGTCGACCTGCATCAAACAAGATATCTGCCATAGAAGCTCCAATAATGTCATCGTTATCATCCGCTCTATTTGCATCATCCATGTATAGGCGGGTATAATAATTTAAACTGTTCCATTTGGTCGTTCCAACTTCTTCTTTAGCTAAAGCTGCCAAATTATTATGAGTACTTCCCCACCAAAGTGGTTCTGGAGTATATGCTGCTCGTTTAAACAATATATCCTTAATCTTTTCTGATTTTTGCGATATTTTGCTAATTAACTCATCATATTGAAATTCTAGTGCCAATTCAAGAGCCGCTGAAAAACACGCCACCATATAATCGATTTTAGTGTCAAATCCAATGTATGAACTTTGCTCACTTTCAGGTAAACCTAATGAGAGTATTGAGGAATAACACGACAATAGAACTTTATTTTCAACAGCAATATCTGATAATTCTTCTCTCACAGTTTCCCATCGAACGATATCATGTCCAAATTGGATACCCAACCAAGAACCGTGACCAATTAGAACTAAAGCATGAAAATTCTCGGATAATTGGGAGAAAACAGTATCCAACTCTTGTTCTGAAGAAATGGGAATTCGAGTTATAACTATCTTCGAATCTGTAATCAATTCGGAAAATAGTTCTTCGGTTTTAACTATAGTTGAAGAATCAGAGTCAAAAATCACAACAACATCTTTTCTTGCCGTTAAAATAAAAGAGCTATTTGGTTGTTCGCTTGCTGAAACATAGAAAACGGGACTCGCTACCATAAAAACGAGAAACAAGGTGATTAAAATGTTAGTTACTAATTTCGATTTCTTCAATTTCATACCATACACGACCTTTTTAATGTAAAATGTGTAGAGAAATGTTCTTAATTTTTTGTAGTTAAATTTTTACAATAACAGTTTCGAAACAAATTATTAATAACAACTATAGTCCGATTTTTGATCTTATTGAATATTAGTAAAGAGAATAGTATGAACTTATGTTTAAAGCATAAATTTATTTTTTACTCAAAATTTTCCTCATGATTATATAATAAAGTAAAACAGCTAAAAAAATCCAAAAAAAGATCGCAATTATCCAGCCTAGTGTTACATCAAGATAAATAGAGTCAAATAAGAATGAAAAGACCGTAGCCCATTCTAAGATTATATAGGGAATGTGGGTACTTAATTTTGATCGAAAATCATATTTGAAAATCCTATCAATTAAGAATTAAAAAACAATGGCTCATAAAACTATTTTATGAGATTTAATATCACTAGGCTCACTGAAGCGACAAGTATTATTCCAAACATAATAACAAATGACCATTGCTTTTTTTGTCCATAGTAGCCCGCTGAATTAATTACGGCATAAATTATTAATCCCATTGCTAGAATAAAGAAGGTTGGAGCCCAAGAAAGTCCAATCAAAAGAAATATCCCACTTAATAGAGAGAGGATCCCCATGATGATTTCAGCAGTAATGTGAAACACTATCGCTACTGGTTCTGTTTTTAATTCTGGGATTTGCTTAGTTAGATACAACATCGTCCAAAGTCCTACAATCCCAATTCCTATTATTATTGCGTATATTCCGCATATAATTGAAAGAACTATTATTCTCACATCTCAACATAATTTAACTTAAGAAGATTAGCATATTATTCGATAAAAGATTTATTATTCTAGTTTTTAATAGTTACTTCAAATCAAATTCTAAAAACTATCTCTTATTTGAGCCTTTAAATAAAGAATTGAATTATTAATTTAGCTCTTTTCATAATTTTGTAAAACTTCTTGCTTTCTATGCCTCAAACTATCGAAGTCATAATTCTGTTCGAAGAAAAAATCAAACGGATCTTTTATATTTTCCATAAGTGGTTTTGAATAAAACTCTACGTACATATATTTACCTTTTTCCGTTAACTTTACCATATTATGATTTTCCTCGCTAAATAAACCATTATTTATTAAATTTTTAATTACAGAATTTATTCCATTTTCTTTGAATATATAAAGACCAAAATAAGAAAAACTTGTATAAATCTCTTCACTTTTCTTTAAAGAATTTTGAAATTTCTCGTTCAACTGATTCAAAGTGAATACTTTTTCGCTATTATCAACTAAAACTGATAAAATCCATTTATTTATGTATTCCTCAAAATTTTTTTCAAAAGTCATTTGGAACTTCTCAAATTCAATCTCTTCCTCTTTTCCTGTGATAAATTCACTAATTATTTCATAAATTTCTTTAAAAATGAAGAAACTTACTAATATTGCTATAATTGGATCAAGATAAAAAAACCACACATTTCCTTGAAGTCTCCCAAATTCAGAAAGAAGAGCACCCAAAATTATACCAATAGAGATTATAATATTTATTCTTGAATCTATAGCGCTTGCGACTAACGAGGAATTTCTATTCTTTTTTCCTACAAAACTTTTCAATGTACGTAAATATGTGTTAAAAAATATAGATATAACCCCAATTACTATGATGATGT
>JBHLLM010000383.1:0-3389 GCA_048885575.1 Candidatus Hermodarchaeota archaeon | reverse complement strand
CTAATAAACTTAGCAATCTGTTCTACCTCTTCGTGATTTACATAACCAGGAACTAATAGAGTACAAGCACTCAATTCAGGCATACTTTTACCTCGTGTTCCAAAGTAATTTTCAGCTAAATATCTGAAATTTTCAAGTGTTCTCCTATTACTAACACCGCATAGTGCTAGGTTTAACTTTTCATTAAATGACTTTAAATCGAATTTAATATTCCCTCCTGAATTAACAGCAATCTGCATGCACTTATCAACTAAGAGTTTATTGCCACTACCATTCCACTCCCAACATACTCTGAATTTTCTCGTTTTTTCGTTTTTCTGAATTTTATCGATTATAATATTTGATAAGTTAATAGTGAATGGTAATTGTACCTCTGGAGTACCCCCAAAATAACAAATACAACTGATATTTTTGTTATTATATATTTTATCGGCTAACGAATCGACATCAACTAAATATCTCTTTGAAAAATATTTATGAGAATAGTTTTGACAGAACAAACAGTTAAAACTGCATCCATACAAGAAAGCAGCAAAGGAATAGGTGTTATAATCCCCATTACAGAACCACGCATTACAACAGTTGGTTGGGATTGGATCGAGATACCCATGGATATACCCATGTTTTCGAGAAGGTAGTAATAGCATTCCACTCTCATTTTTCTTTATACTTCTTAAACCACAATAACTAATATCGTTCTCAGAAAGAGCACATTCGTTAATACAAAGATTACATTTGAATTTAAGTTCTGGTTTTTTTGCCTTAGGGGGTTCTGAAGGTAACTCTACTAAAGCTCTAACTTGTTTATGAATATTTAAAATATGAGGTTCAATTATAACCCAATCTCCATTAATTATGCATTCTCGACATATGCTAAGTATAGCAGAAACATTTTTTTCTGTTTTCCCACAAAAATTGCATGTTCCTATAATGTTCACCGTTTTTTTAAAATTAAAAAAGTCTGACCTGATTTCTGTTTAGGATTCTTCTTTACTACAAACCCATCAAAACCATTATCCTTAAAAGAAGATGTAAAAACTTTTAGTTCCTTTTCATCTTTCGGGTAGAATTCGATGATAACTCTCCCGCTAGCTTTTAAAACTTCTTTTATATATCTTGCTGTATTATTAACCGTTCTGGAAAGATCGCGTAAAAAATTCTTACCGTGAATTATAAAGTTATATGCTGAGATTGAGAAAATGTGATCAATCGAAGTCTGTTTTATTGGTAAATGATTAATGTCAGCTAAAATAAGTTCGAGTTGCTTTTCCCTTTCGAGAGATTTCTTTTTTACTTTAGCTTTCAAGAGCATATCCATTAAAATGTCAACACCAACAACCCGATACCCATTTTCTACTAAAATTTCAGATGAAAATCCAGTTCCACAGCCCAAATCAGCAATTAAGTAACTTTTTTTATTTAGGTTATTGGCAATTCCAAGGTTATTCAATTTTTCATCATAAAGGTATTGTAGACAAACCAGTGTTGCTTTTTTTTGATTTCTTTCCATCCAAATTGAATTATCGTATTCTGAAGATTTCGCACCTATGTATGAATCTGGAAAAATGGGAGTATTGTTATGATTTGACATATTTGTTCGTAAATTTAAATCTCGAAAAAGTATACATATAAATTATTGAAATGAGTTGATATATATTGTTAGTCATCAGAAAAATATCTAATTATAAATTTTAATAGACATTATTAGAAAAAAAGAATTAACATGATAGACAAAAACTCTATTCTTATATGTGATGATGAACCTGATATTGTCAGTCTTGTTCAGAGGTTTTTACAACTTGATCATTTTAATACCATTACATGTAGTAATGGTAAAGAAGCGTTAAAATCTCTTGAAGAAAAATATGAAGAGATAGTATTAATATTATTAGATATTATGATGCCAGGAATGTCAGGGTTTGAAGTTCTTAGAACAATCAAAGCAAAAGACACCTATAAAAATGTCAAAGTAATTCTTTTTACGGTTAAAAGTTTTAAAGAAGATAAAGAAAAGGGTAACGAGTTAGGAGCAGACGGATATATTACTAAACCTTTTTCAGGAAACGAATTGCGCGATTATGTGAAAAAAGTATTAAATCGATAGGGCTCAATTACTTTTCGTTTTTGATATTTAACAAAAGTTGCTTATTTCATTAGTTTTAGACAAATTTGAATTAATCTCTTTTTAAATAACAATTTTGATCGATGCTAGCGATCAAAAAAACAAAATCATACATACTTTTTATATAAGGAAAAAGAATCTATATTAGTAGGCAACGAAAAAAGGATGATAAATGGAGTTTTCAATGTCAGTAGCGAAAAAAATTTTGATCGTCGACGACGAAGAGGATATCACTATCCTAACGGAAAAGTTTTTAAAACTCGAGAATTACGATACGATAACCTGCAGTAATGGATACGATGCATTAAGCATTATAGATGAAAAACACGAGGAGATAGCGCTCGTCTTGCTCGATATTATGCTTCCTGGAATGAACGGTTACGAAATTTTGATAGAAATTAAGGCAAAATACCCCAAAATTCTTGTAGTTTTTTTTACTGTAAAAAATTTTTTTGAAGACATTCAGAAAGGAAAAGAACTCGGTGCCGACGGTTATTTAGTTAAGGCTATTTCTGGAAACGAAATTATTAGTTATGTAAAAAATATACTTAAAAAGAAAGAAATTAACTAGCTAGTTCTAAAGATTCACCATTTAATTCAATGGATTTATTGTAATTAGATTTAAGGTTTTTTATTTACTTGTTTGATATGTATTTTTTCCCTATTTCCCAAGCATTTGCGATTGGTTTGCCTACTTTCCAATATTGTTTCATAGAATAGGTGAAAGTCTTTAACTTGGAGATATCTGGATTTCCTTCAGTTAGATATTTTTGTTCAGCGTATGCATTTACAATTTCTCCGATAAATAGTTCGTGACCTTTTTCTACACCTGTTAATTCTTTTATTAAAATGGTTTTGATTACTTTACACTCCAGATTTAGCGGCGCATTGCTTATCATTGGAGCTGTTTGAAGTTCTCCGTAAAAGACCTCAAATACTTCCGACTTATCTGCTTCTTTTCCAGAAACTATACCGCAATAGTCGGTACCCTCTATTATTTCTTCAGAAGGGGTATTTACGCTAAAAGTTCCATTTTCTTTTATTCCAATGTTTGTAAAATGGGTTTCGTAGGAAGCTATCGCTATTAAAGGCGGAGTATCTTCAATGCTGCTTATATATGCTAATGGTTCAAAATTTGGTTTTCCTTGAATATTTGCCCCTATAAGTACAACAGGTCTTGGAAACAAGTAAGAGCTTGCTTCGATTTTGTTTTTTGTCATACTAATCCCAGATATGATTTTACAATTTGTAAGTATTATATGGTTTA
>JBHLLM010000382.1:0-3395 GCA_048885575.1 Candidatus Hermodarchaeota archaeon | reverse complement strand
GAAACATAGAGTACATCTTCATCCAAAATAATTGCGAAACCGGTTATCATAGAAAAAATCGCTGAGAACTATAATAGTTAGATAATAAGATTATTCCTTTAATATTTCACATTTATAAAAATATTAATTATTTTCGAATAGATCAAATTTAAATAATAGAAATTGAAGGATTATTTTAATTTTAGGAATTTTTAATTTTTCTGTACCTCTATAACAATTAACTTTTAATAATTTCAATAAATATAATAACAATAGTCGAAAACTAAGAGATACATAGTTAAAATCATTCTTAACAATACAATTTTCCATTAAATCAAATGAAAATCTTAAAATTAGTTGAAAAGAAGAAAATCCAGCACGCAGCGGAACTATTATTATATTCAAAAGAAGCAGTCGCCTTAACTGGAGCTGGAATCTCTACAGAATCTGGAATACCTGATTTTAGAAGCGAAGGAGGTATTTGGGAAAAATATAAACCCGAAATTTACGGTAATATTCAAGCGTTTTTAAAAAATCCAGCTAAATTTTGGGAGATGGCTCAGAAAGTCGCTCCGAATATATTTAAAGCAAAACCAAATCCAGGTCATTATGCTCTTGCAGAGTTAGAGAGAATGGACATAATAAAAGCTGTAATTACTCAGAATGTTGATGAACTTCATCAAAAAGCAGGGTCTATCATTGTTTACGAAGTTCACGGTAGTGTTAATAGATTTACTTGTTTAGGTTGTAGAGCGTCTTACACAAAAGAACAAATTTTTAGAAAGTTGAAAAAAGAAAAGAAATTTGGCCCATCTTGCGAGTATTGTGCTGGTCCTCTAAAGCCCTCAGTCGTATTATTTGGTGAAGGATTACCAAGATTTGAAATTTATCAGTCTCAAGCATTAGCGCAAAAAGCAGATGTGATGTTAATTGCAGGTTCTTCTCTCTCGGTTGCTCCCGTATGTGATTTACCACTTTACACACTAAGGGAAAAAGGAGATTTAATTATTGTAAACGACAAACCAACAGATTTAGACGCGAAAGCTACAGTTGTAATTCGTCATAAAACTGGAACGATTTTACCATTAATAGTTGAAGAAATTAAAAAGCAACAAGAAGAATAATTGTCTAATAAATAAACTCTTAGAGACCTAATAAGTCTAGGGTTTTTCTATATGTATAACGAAAGCTCAATTATTAAAGATTGGAGAAATATTGATTTAAGTTTTGGTTTAATTTATCCAAATATCTATCAATTGGGTATGTCGTCCTATTCAATTAGATTACTCTACCACATAATCAATTCGAATGAGAAATATGTATGTGAACGCATTTATCTTCCAGAATATATAAAATTTCCTGCATCCAAAGATTTTTCTTCCGTAAATTACCTTCGAAGTATCGAAAACCAAATCTTACCTAAAGATTTTGATATATTAGGATTCTCTGTTCATTATGAAAATGATTTTAAGAATATACTTTGGATATTAGAGAAAGCAGAAATTCCTTTAGACTCCAAGGAACGACATATAGAATTTTCTCACGAACCATATAAGTATCCTTTAATAATTGGGGGTGGCCCCGCTATAACATCTAATCCATTACCGCTAAGCAATATTTTTGATCTTTTTTTTATTGGAGATGCTGAACCGAATTTAAATATTTTTTTAAGATTATATTTAGAATATAAGTTAAATAATTATAGTTTCGAAACATTTCTTGGTAAAATTACACAAATTGAAGGAATTTTTGTACCAATTCTTAATAATGAAATAAAGCGTGTGTTTTTAAGGGATTTGAATAAGTCACCTGCCCCCACCTATCAATTATTTTCCAAAAGCGAAAGAGAAGAAAAAATCTTTGAAAATAATTATTTTGTTGAGGTTAATAGAGGCTGTCCTTTTCAATGTAAATTTTGTATATCTTCTTTTCATAATCATCCTTTTCGAAACAAGAGCTACGAAGAGATAATAAAAGCAATTGAAACTGGTTTAAATTACTCTGATTTCGAGAAGATTAGTCTTATAGGATCGTGTGTATCTTCGCATCCTAAATTTTCTGAAATCTGTGAATATATTCTCGAAGCAGGAAAAATATTTAGTATCCCTTCTATAAGAGTTGAACATATCACACCTAAAATTATTCAACTCCTTGAAAGAAGTCGTGTGAAAACAATAACGATCGCACCTGAAACTGGAACAGAATCGTTAAGATTTGAGCTAGGAAAAAAAATTACTAACGATAAAATTTTCGAAGTTATGGTTTTAATAAAAGAATCTAAAATAAAAAATGTGAAATTTTACTTTCTTATAGGTTTACCCAACGAATCTGACGAAGACATTGAAGAAATAATAAAATTCTTTCAATTAATTGAGGAAATTGGGTTTAAAGAAAATGAACTAAGAGTGAACATTAATCCATTTATCCCGAAGCTAAATACTCCATATGAGAATCAATGCTATTTTTATTTAACAGAAAATATCAATACTTTTAGAATGAAATTTGCTACTTTAGAACGAGAGTTAAAAAAGATTTCTTCAATTAAACTTAAATTTAAAGATCCAAAAAAGATCGTAAATGATGCAAGATTGCAAACTTTATTTTCATTGGGAGATCGAAACACAGCTAAAATTTTAATAGCATATTATGTTAATGGAGCTAATATGGGTGCGTTAAGAAGGGCTGAAAAAGAATTAGATTTCTCGATTAATAATTACTTTAGAAATATCCAAGATGGTTATAAACCATGGATTATTTAGAATAAAAAGAAAAAAAATTGATAAAAAATTATTCAATTTTGTTAAATACTTTTTTTGAAGATTTGCAAACGGGACATATTTCTGGAGGTTCTCCTTCGTGAGTATAACCGCATACAGAACACACATACATATCTTGAACTTCTAAGTCTTTACCATTTTCAACTAATTCTAAAGCTTTCTTGTAAAGTTCGTGATGTATTTTTTCTACATCGTTTGCGTAGTTAAAAGTTCTTTCGGCGTTCGAGTTTCCTTCTGCTTTTGCGTAATCAATAAATTCGGGATACATAGTAGTAAATTCGTAAAATTCCCCCTCAATAGCTTCTTTAAGATTTTCCGCAGTTGTTTTAATTCCTCCTAAAACGCGTAAATGATTATGTGCATGCACAGTTTCGGCAGCAGCAGCAGCGTGGAATAATTTTGCCACACCAGGTAAACCCTCTTGTTCTGCTTTTTTAGCAAAAGCTAAATATTTCCTATTAGCTTGAGATTCGCCAGCAAAAGCTGATTTTAATCCATCTTCTGATTTTGTCATATTAATTTTCACATATTTTGGTTTATGATAAATTATGCAAAAAAATATTTTAAGTTGCATTTTATAAATAATAAAAAAGAATGAATCTAAAAGCGATTTTAAGTCGTAAAAAGGGAAGTGAAATA
>JBHLLM010000381.1:0-3428 GCA_048885575.1 Candidatus Hermodarchaeota archaeon | reverse complement strand
GGTGGTGTTCACGGAGATTTAGGAACTTCTGCAATGGTGGTTAATTTGATTCCAACGGTGATAAAAGCGAGAAGTGGTTTGCTCACCATGAAAGATCTCCCAACACCTTGTAATACTGAAAATATATGGAAGTAATAAGGAATAATCAAAAAATTGAAATCATTTCGATAATTAATAAGACAAAAAACATCATAGTGTTCTTAATGTCAGGCAAGGACAAAAAAATCATAACTCGAATTAAAGAAATCGAAAGTACCAATTTAGCCCGGGACGATATAAGGGACGAAGTAATTGAAACAAAAAAGGCTGTTGAAAAAGACAACGATTTGCTGGCGGAGAGAGTCCATCAAAAATTTAGGGAACACAACGTTAAATCTTTCGATATTGTTGGTGCGATCGGAGCAGGGAAAACGGCTTTACTAGAAACGATATCTCAAAGGTTAACAACTAAATATCGCGTGTTAGTTATTTGTGGGGATATTACAACACGAGTAGATGCTGATCGAATAGAAAAACACAATGCTGAGACAATTCAGATAAACACAGGTAGAGAATGCGCCTTAAATGCCTATCACATTCACCAGATTATAAAAAATAAAGATTTAAGTAAGTACGACATCGTCTTTATTGAGAACGTAGGAAATCTAATATGTCCATCTGATTTCATTTTAGGAACTGATAAAAGATTAATTGTAGTGTCAATAACTGAAGGAGAATGGGTCGTAGAAAAACATCCGATGTTGTTTAAAATGTCAGATATCGCGGTAATAAATAAGATCGATTTAAAGGAACGACTTGGAACTAATGTTGATAAAATGATCTCTGATGCCAAAAAAATTAACCCTAAAATAGAAGTTATTACCACGAGCGCAAAAACTGGAGAGAATATTGGAAAATTAATGAATTTAATGGGATTGTAATTAAAAGTTAATGAAAAATTATGAAAGAAGAATTAATCGAGATTGAAGAACTTATCAGGAATTTTGATACTATTGAAAACTCAGACATAAAAGCATTAATGTTAACATTCTTCACTAAATTGAAAAGCCGCCTTAAAAATTATGTTGGTGATTATCCTACTTTTATCGAACCCGTCTATTTAGAAGACAATGTAAAAATTGGAGATGATGTTCTTTTAGGACCGAATGTATACATTGGTGCTAATTCCACTATTGGAGATTATGTTGAAATATCTAACACTATTATATTTGAAAATTCACTAATTGGAGAAAACATTAAACTGGAGAATTGTGTCGTTGCTAAAGACAGTTCTCTTGATTTAAAAAATCTCAATATCAAAAATTGCGTGTTAGTTGGAGCTGCTAAATCAAAAAGCGAATTAAAAAGTAAGGAACTTTAAATTAACAGGTTTATATTGGCGTTTTAATTGAGTGATAACGATGAATACTTTAATATTAAAAGAACATAAAAGAAGTTAATAATATATTTTTACACCTTAAAATTCCCCTAAAACTTAAGAAATTCCCCAAATATAAATTTCCTTATCCGAAAAGAATAGATAATCTCGATTTTCATTTGAATGGGAAAAAGGTGGGATATAGAATACAAAAATCTTTTTCAAGATTAATAAATTACTAGTTTTAAGAAGGAAAGTATTAGTGTTTAAAAAATGAAACCACCCGCAGAACCTTTTAAAATAAAAGTTGTAGAGCCAGTAAATTTACCGTCAGAGCAAAGAAGAAAAGAAGCGATACGAGAAGCAGGATTTAACACTTTCTTGTTATTGTCAGACGATGTTTATATCGATTTGCTTACTGATTCTGGAACATCAGCGATGTCTGATAACCAATGGGCAGGAATGATGTTAGGAGACGAAGCATATGCTGGAAGCAAAAACTTTTATAATTTGGAAAAAGCAGTTCAAGATGTGTTAGGATTTAAATATGTTGTTCCAACTCATCAAGGTCGAGGAGCAGAACATTTAATGTATAGTAACTTAGTGAAACCTGGACAATTAATACCTCGAAACATGTATTTTACAACTTCAAAAGTTCATGTAGAGCTTCCTGGTGGGAAGATGGTTGATGTTATAATTGATGAAGCTCATGACCCAGAAAATATTTATCCATTTAAGGGAAATATAGATTTTAATAAATTGCAGATGTATATCGACGACTACGGACCTGATAAGATAGCGTTTGTCAATGTTGAAATGAATGTGAATATGGCGGGGGGACAACCTGTCTCTATGGAAAACCTAAGAAAATTGAGAGAATTCTGTAATGAATATAATTTAAAGATAATCTATGACGCAACTCGTTCAAGCGAGAATGCTTACTTTATTAGAGAGCGAGAAAAAGGGTATGAAGACACCCCAATCGTGGAAATTTTAAATGAAATGATGAGCTATTCTGATGGATGTATTTATAGTTCGAAAAAAGATTGTTTAGTTAATATAGGCGGATTTCTTGCCACCCACGATAAAGACATTTTTGAAGCTACTCGAAGTATGGTAGTTGTTTACGAAGGTTTACACACATATGGAGGAATGGCTGGCCGGGATATGGAAGCAGTGGCTCGGGGTTTAAAGGAAGGTACACAATATGAATATCTTAAATATAGAATAAACCAAGTTCGTTATTTGGGTGAATTACTCATGGATGCAGGCGTTCCAATTGTAAAACCCGTTGGTGGACATGCTGTTTTTTTAAACGCGTTAAAATTTTTACCACACATTGCTAGAGATCAGTGGCCTGCACAAACCTTAGCAGCATCAATCTATGAAGATTCTGCTGTAAGAACAATGGAAAGAGGAGCCATCTCGAAAGGAAGAGACTCAGAAACGGGAGAAAATATATTTCCAAAACTTGAATTGGTAAGACTCACTATCCCTCGACGAGTGTATACTAACACCCATATAGAATATACGGCAAATTCCGTAATAAATCTTTATGAGAAAAGAGAAACAATCCCGGGTTTAAAAATGGTTTACGAACCTAAGTACCTAAGATTTTTTCAAGCTCGTTTTGAGCAAGTTTCTTTATGAAAAGACCTAAAATTTCGGTGATTTTTACAACCAAGCCATTGTATATTGATAGGACTTTTCATATTTTTCTGAATGAATTGATATTTAATGATTAATTTTTAATCCTAACCATTTAATTTTAATTAAGACTAATCATGGCATATCTCGAAGTCGCAAAAGTACACCCAAAATTGGGTGCATTATTAGAAAAGGATGCTAAATTTAGTACTAAAGTTGCAGAAGAATTCGCTGCAAAACATAGCGTAAGTGTAGAGGACATCACTAGTATGAGGGTAGATGGAACTCTTTTATTAGCTATGCATCGATACATAGATACGGTTATTGCATTTGAAGACAATAAACAGATCCCGAATGATGTTACGTTCGAACGCGTTGATGCAGGGGGCGTGGAATCAGAATGGACATATGTTCCCGATGCCAA
>JBHLLM010000380.1:0-3437 GCA_048885575.1 Candidatus Hermodarchaeota archaeon | reverse complement strand
GTCATCTTCAAATCTTGAACAACCATAATTCAATAATTGTATTAGTTATTAATTAAATTTACGGAGTAAATTTATATATATTTATCGATAATAAAATATTTATACTTTATTATAGATAGTTATTTTTAATTAAAAACTCTGTTCTTATAATTAATACCAATCCGCTTTTAACAACTGATTTTTTAACTATGTAGAGGTGGGAGGATTCACACACCATATAAAGTGTCCTTCTTCGATCTCAATCTTATGAGGAATGTGTAATTCACAATCTTTTGTACGAGCATCAGAAACACAGCGTGGATTATAAGTACATCCAGGTGGTGGAGCTATAGGACTTGGAACTTCACCTTTGATCACAAAGCTAATTTCTTGGTTGTAAGGATCGATTTTACTGCGCGAGGCGAGGAGAGCTTGAGTATAGGGATGAGTTGGATTTGAGAAGATTTGATTTTTACTTCCGACTTCTACAAATTTACCAAGATACATAACAGCTACGCGATCTGCAACATGGGAGACCACTGCTAAATTATGGGTGATAAACAAAAATCCATAACCATATTCTTCCTGTAAATCTTTAAGAAGGTTAAGAATTTGCGCTTGTACTGATACATCAAGAGCAGAAGTAGGTTCGTCCAAAATTATCAACCCCGGATTGCATGCTAATGCTCTAGCTATGACAATTCTTTGCTTTTGTCCACCTGAAAACTCGTGAGGATAACGATCCAGATGTTCTCGCTTTAACGATACTTGATCTAACAACTCTAAAACCCTTTTTCTAATTTCTATTTCATTAGTTATACCAAGTAAATTTTTAAGAGGATCCGCTATAATATCAACAACTTTTTTACGGGGATTCAGGGAGGCGTCAGGGTCTTGGAAAATCATTTGAATCTTTTGTCTTAAATAAGGTGAATACTTGCGAGGAATTGCCTTTTCTTGAAAAATTATTTCTCCTTCTGTTTTTTCAATTAAACCTAATATAGCTTTTGCTATGGTTGTTTTTCCACACCCACTCTCTCCTACTAATCCAAGGGTTTCGCCAAACTCTACATCAAATGATACACCATCAACTGCTTTAACAGCTCCTATTTTTCTTTTTAAAATTCCCCCTACAAGTGGATAATGTACCTTAAGGTTTTTAACTTCAAGTAAGTTCTTACGTCTTTCAAGAGTTCTAATTTGACTAAATTTTTCAATCCCAACTATTTTATATGTAATCAGTTTAACAGCAAAACTAATAATCGCTGCTATTATTATGTATATAATTATATACACCCAAAAGTTTCCTAAGAAACTTATTCCCACAGGAATAAAAATGAAAAGATTACTATTAAACGCTGATATTAGGTATAAAGGGAACCTTAATCTTACTAGTTGGGATCGTGGATCCCAACTAATAATAAAGATTGAAACAATAAAAGCTACAGGAAAAAATATTACATATTTTATGAATAATAATGTTGCAATTTCCAATTGAAAGATCATAGTTTCTTCCCCACTTTATTAAAATAAATTATAATTCTAATTAAAAAAGACATCACTACGACATAACCTCATTTTTATTTACATATGTGTTTGGTTCTTCTACTTTCTTTATAGAAATTTCTGCTAAATGTTTATATTCTGGATCATAGAGATGACATGCTACAAAATAATCTTTATCAACCTCATTTTGTTTTGGAACTACTGAATCACAGGGTTCAAAACAATATTTACATCTAGGATGAAATCTACATCCCGATGGCGGATAAATTAAATTTGGGACCGTTCCCGGTATAACTTCTAGCCTTAGTTTTTGTTTTTCAATAACTGGAACAGAAGCAATAAGTCCTCGCGTATATGGGTGATAGGGATTAGTTAATAATCTTTTTATATCTCCATATTCAACAATAGATCCACTATACATCACAGCAACACGATTACACATTTTAGAGATAAGACCTAAATCGTGAGTGATGTATAAAATACTAGTGTTATATTTCTTACGAAGTTCTTTCATCAGTTTTAGAATTTGATTTTGTATAGTTACATCCAAAGCCGTTGTAGGTTCATCAGCAATGAGTAATTTGGGTCTGCATGCCAATGTCATCGCAATCTGGACTCTTTGTCGCATCCCCCCACTCAATTCATGTGGATATCTATCAAAAATTACCTCGGGATGAGGAATATTTAAGTCTTTTAAAAGAGCGATACTCCATTCTTGAGCAACACTATATATACTCTTGTTTGGAAATTTAGAAGTCTTGACAAGCATTTCATTTTCCATGTGTAGTAAAAATACTTCCGCTATTTGTTTGCCTATTTTAAAAACTGGGTTGAGTGAATTAAGTGGATCTTGAAAAATCATAGTAATTTCATTTCCACGATATTTCAATATTTCTGCTTCAGATTTTAAAGACAGATCTTCACCACTAAAAACGATATTTCCTCTTTCTCTTTTTCCTGGAGGGCGAATTAGTTGAACAATAGATAAAGCAGTAACCGATTTTCCACAACCGGTTTCGCCTACAAGCCCAAGGGTTTCTCCTTCGTAAATTTTAAAAGAAACGTCTTCTACTGCACGAACTACACCCTCTTCTGTATAAAAATATGTAGTAAGGTCTTTCACATCAAGGATTATGTGGTTGCCGTTTATTTTAGAGCTTTCTAAAGATTCTCCTTCTACTAACTCTAAGGCTCTTTGGAGTTTTAAATTGCTTTTTTCCTTAGCTTGTGGCATGAATTTCTTATCCCACGATATGTAAAATATGATACCATATAGTTGGCTAACAATTACAATCAATATGCGAATATCTTGATTATAGAGTGTTAATCCAAATAATCTTTTTAGATATAATTCAAATATTACTAACTGTATTGACCAAATTCCAAATGAAATCAATCCACCAGAAAACATAGAGTATTTTAAAGGTTTATCAGGAATCCGGTACTTAATTGGAATAATTCTATTAACTAGAATTGTGAGGAATATATTAATTACTAAAGTAAAACCCGCCCATATAAATCCAAGGTAGAATATATCAACTAATACCGGATCTTCCCCTTGAAGTATTTCAAGTTCTAGAAGAGGAATTGAAATAAAGATTGCAGTAATTATCCAAGTTATTATAATAAATATTCTAAATATCTTGATAAATTGATTCTTAGATTGCACCTCCCTTAAAGCTCTAATTCTATTATCTTTTAAAATTAGTTTCTTAGAGAAAAAATAAAAAAGTATGGTTATAATTGCGAATGAGACCGCATTATTATTGAAAACCAAAAATATAGGATTGAAAATCCATAAAGTTTCGAAGGTAAATTTAACGCCAATAATTATAGGTAATAATATAACAAAGCAAATTAGGGCTGACTTTCTCTTAAATACTTTCTTTGAGAGTTGTTTTTCTTCAGGAATTTGATTATTAATAAAGTTTGAAATTAGATATAAAGCAAAG
>JBHLLM010000379.1:0-3437 GCA_048885575.1 Candidatus Hermodarchaeota archaeon | reverse complement strand
AGAAAACGAAAAGAAATCAGCAAACCTAAGAGTGGAAAGATTAGAATCAAGCCGAAGTGGAAGAAGCTTATGTTACATAGATCAGGCAATATTGGATAATTTGGGATTAGCTACTGGTGATATAATAGAAATTATTGGCAGAAAGAGAACTGCAGGTATTGTCGTAGCGAGTCCTATTGATAAGGGTAAAGAGATTATAAGAATAGATGGAATTCAGAGACTGAATTTAGGATCTACAATCGGGGAATTTGTTACAATCCAACCCGCACTTACTTCACCAGCTAGAGAAATAGAACTTGCCCCAACTAAGGAAATTTACGATATCAAAAAACAGGCTGATATAATAAAAGGGAAATTGATTGATAAGCCTATTATGACTGGAGATATTATTGATGTCCCCGGAGCTTTCATTAGAACTGACGAAGAAAATAATCCTATGAACGGATTTATGCGAATGTTAAATATGGGAGGAGGTTCAAAACGACCGACCTTAGGACCATTAAGATTAATCGTGTTAAATACTAAACCTTCTGATGAAGTAGTTAGATTTACGAGGGATACAAGGATAAAGATAAATAAAAAAGTTGCTTTATTAAATGTTTCGGGTGAAATTATTACTTATGACGATGTTGGCGGTTTATCTGAAGAAATTCAAAGAATTAGAGAAGTTATTGAACTACCTATAAGACATCCCGAATTATTTCGGAGATTGAATATTGAACCTCCTAAGGGAGTACTTTTTCATGGTCCCCCTGGAACAGGGAAGACATTAATGGCTAAAGCTGTTTCTCAAGAAGCGAACGCCCATTTTCTTATAATAAATGGACCTGAAATTATGAGCAAATTTTATGGAGATAGCGAGAGAAATTTGAAGAATATCTTTAATCAAGCAGAAATACACGAACCTACGATAATATTTATCGATGAACTCGACTCAATCGCCCCTAAAAGAAGTGAAGTTACAGGTGAAGTTGAAAGACGTGTTGTATCGCAGTTACTTACTCTACTTGATGGGATGAAGGGTAGAGAAGGTGTTATCGTTATCGGTGCAACAAATCGACTGGATGCAATAGATCCTGCCTTACGAAGACCAGGACGATTTGACACTGAAATAAGGTTTAGAGTTCCAAATAAAAAAGCTAGAAATGAAATTTTTAAAATTCACACCAGGGGAATGCCGATGGAAGCCGATGTTGACATTGATTATTATTCGGATATTACTAATGGATTTGTTGGAGCTGACATTATGGCGTTCGTTAGAGAAGCCGCTATGGACGCTATAAGAGATATATTACCAGAGATCAACATTGACGAACCAATCCCTATTGAAATAATACAAAAATTGTTTGTAAAGGATAAAAATTTTCAGAAAGCACTAAGAGAAATCAAACCATCTGCCATAAGAGAATATCTAAGAGAGATTCCCGAAGTTTCTTGGGATGATATTGGAGGATTAGAAGATATAAAACGAGAATTAGTTGAATCCGTTGAATGGCCATTAAAACATCCAAAATTGTTCAATAAAGCCGGAATTCGTCCTGTTGGTGGGATATTACTTTTTGGACCCCCAGGTTGTGGAAAAACGCTTTTAGCAGAAGCAGTAGCTACAGAAACACATTCTAATTTCATTACTGTCAAGGGTCCTGAGTTAATGTCGAAATGGGTTGGCGAATCTGAAAAAAATATAAGAGGAATATTCGCTAAAGCTCGAGAATTATCACCATCGATTATTTATTTTGATGAAATTGAAGCCCTTACCACTAGTAGAGGAGGCTGGAAAGGATCTGCAGTATATGATACCGTTATAACACAACTTTTAACTGAAATGGATGGTCTCGAGAGTAATGCTGGCATTATAATCCTAGCAAGCACAAATCGCCCAGATTTAGTTGATCCCGCATTGTTACGCCCAGGAAGAATCGATAAAATACTTTATGTAGTTGCTCCAGATTATGATGGCAGACTCAAGATATTCGAGGTTCATACTAGAAACATGCCTTTAGAAGAAGGAATTTCTTTGAAGAATTTAGCTTTAATGACTGAAGGCTATAGTGGAGCAGATATCGAAAATTTATGTAGAGAAGCAGGTTTGCAAGCAATAAGAGAAAAATTAGAGGATTTTGATTTTGTAGAATTTAAGCATTTTGAGTATGCTCTTTCAAAAGTTGGCTCGACTTTGCAAAAAGAAACTCTTGATAAGTACGAATCTCTAGCAAAACAAATTGGTCAAGACCAAAAAGTAAAAGAAAGCGATTCAAACTTATATAAATAATAATTAGAGAAACAAAGCAATATTTCCTAATTTTTTTCTCATCTTTTTTTAACTAAGTTTTATTTTATCAATAAAGTCTTAGTGATATTTTTTTCATCAATAATACCATTTTTTTCTTAAAGAAAAACAATTATTAACTAATGAAGTTAAATAATAAGCAAATAATCAAAATGAAATAATATTTATGGGAAACAGATATGAGCGAAATTAAGATAAATTGGGATGGTCATGTGGATAAATACCAAAACGCTATGGAGGAATTAAATTTAGATTTTTGCATTCTTACTAGGGTAAAATCAATAACGTACTTAACAGGATGTTTTGTCCCTTGGAAAAGTGCGATCTTTCTACCAAGGAAAGGCATGGGTGAACCTGTTTTATTTACAGTGCTTTTAGATGTAGAACGGGTCAAAGCTGAAGGTCATTTGAAAAATGTAAGTGGGTGGGGACCTATGAAGGGATTTTTCTGGGAAAAAAAAATCCAATCTACAGCAAAAAAGGCAGGATTATACAATCCCAAAGGATCAGCTCCTAGAATTGGAGTAGAACTTGGATTAGATATATGTATAACGGGGCAAATGTTGTCATATTCGGAAGCTCAACTGCTTAAACAAGTTTTTCCAGGTTGTGAATTAATAGATTTTAATGATAAAACTGAAAGAATTCAATTTATTAAAGAACCCGAAGAAATTGCGATGTTAAGGAAAGCAAGCGAGATTACAGATATTGGGCAGTTAGCGGTAAAAAGTGCCCTAAAGGAACGACCAGAGGGAAAGATTTTTACCGAGAACGAAATAGCAGGAATAGGAACACTTGCGATGAGAAAAGCAGGTAGTAATTATGAATGGACATTTACTGGAAATCAAGAAATAGGATCTGGTTACCGCGCAAGTTGGACATTTAATGGCTGTACACCTGCTACTAATAAAAATGTAGACGAGGGGGAGTCCTTGCTTGTAGACTTACACAGTGAATATGGGTGCTATCTAGGAGATTTAAGCCACAATTATGTGCTCGGAAGATGCCCATCTGAGTTAAAAAAATTCAATGATGTATACGAGCAATTATGTTATGTTCTCATTGATAACATGTATCCTGGAAATAGCTTTGAAGAATGTTATCAAGCCGTTAGAAAAGTAGCTGATAAAGAAGGATATGCTAATGA
>JBHLLM010000378.1:0-3438 GCA_048885575.1 Candidatus Hermodarchaeota archaeon | reverse complement strand
TGTTCTCTTCACCAATTATGTAATGTTTAGGAATTTTAACATTATCAATGGAAAAGCCACCACATGAGATTCCTTCTCGTCCTAAATCAGCGATATAAGTAGGAGTTATCCCCTCTGCTGTTAAAGGTAAATAGAAACATGTCATTCCTCTCGTTCCACGTTCAGGAGTTTGATGAGCAATTGTAACATGACCACCCCCGTATGAAACTGCCTCTCGTACTCCACTAATATACATTTTTTCACCATTTACAACAAAACCATCTCCGTCAGGCTTTATAGTTGTCTTAGTGCCACCTACATCAGAACCAGCATCACTTTCTGTTGTTGCAATACCGAGAAACCATTCTCCTGAAACTGTTTTTGGAAATATCTCTTGCTTAGCTTCTTCTGTTCCATATTTATTCAAAAGAAATCCCCAAGATGCTGGAACCAAGTAAAATACACATGTAGAACCTGTACAATCTGCTCGTGCTAATTCTTCTGCTATTACACCGGCACTAACTGCATCTAGACCAGGACCCCCATATTTTTCATCAGCTGTGCATGTCATAAGTCCTAATTCTGCCATTCCCTTAACGACATCTCGTGGAATTTTTCTATTCTCTTCCATTTGAAGTGCAATTGGAGCAATCTTACTCTGAGCAAATTCTCTTACTGATTCTCTAATCATATCCTGTTCTTCCGTAAATTTAAAACTCATATTTTTAACCTTAAATTATATTTCTATTTTTAAATTAATAGTTAAGTAAATAAAAAAAATCAAGCAATCTATTAAATTTACTTTTTTTTGCCAAATTACTAACATAATAATGAAGATATAGTATTCTATCGTCGAATAATATAATTGATGAGTAAATGTGAAAATAATAAAAATATTAATCATTTGCTAAATTTAATTTATAAAAACTGATTCGTGTTTAAAGTGGCGGCTTTTGATAATTGGTTTAAACAAAGGGATAGAAAAATGTATCAATCAATCTACAGAAGTATCTTCAAAGAAGAATATCCTGAGGAAGCTGATCCTGATGGATATGTTACTTTAACTGACCTTAGAAATATTTTGAAATACCTTAATGTAGAACCAGGAGATAGAATTGTTGATTTAGGCTGTGGGAGAGGAGGACCTGGATTATGGATTGCTAGAGAACTAGATGTAAATTATTTAGGACTTGATATTGCTGAAGTTGGCATAGAATGGGGTAGGGAACGGATAAATAATTTTGGGTTTACTCGTAAAGCAGATTTTCAAGTAGCAGATATTGCGAGTAATACAGACTTACATGATAACTCTTTTAATGGCGCTATTTCAATCGATACCATTTCTTTCATTCATGATAGTTTGGCAGTATTCCGAGAAGTACATAGAATTTTACGCCCAGATGCAAACTTTACATTTACTTCATGGGAACAGAACCTTCCAAACAGAGTTAACAATTATAATCCATTACTTCAAAAAACTGGATTTGATGTATTAGTATATGAGGAAACGAGAAATTGGAAACAGTTTCAGCGAAAATCGTATCAAACTGTCTTGAAATTAAAAGATAAAATAATTGAAAAATATGGGAAACACGGTTCAAAAGGCCTTATCTATGAAGCAGAGAAAAAACTTGACTTACTAGATAAGATGAGACGTGTTTTTATTGTTGCGAAAAAGTTATAAAATATAGATTTAGAGTAAGAAAAATGAGAATTGGTGGAATCCTCGATATATCAACAAAGGACATCCCAAATAGGTCTACAATGGTTATTTTTACTGTTGGGTGCAACTTAAGTTGTGGATTCTGCCACAATAAGTATCTATTATATAGAGAAGTTGGGAGGGACATTGATGTTCCCAAACTATTGGAACAAATTAAAAGTAACATGTTAGTGAGCGCAGTGAGTATTTCTGGAGGAGAACCAACCCTTCAAAAGGATTTATTGAAATTATGTAAAGAAATAAAGCAAATCGGAAAATATATCAGTATCGACACAAATGGAACAAAATCGAGCGCCATTAAAGATTTATTACCGTACATCAATAGAGTCGCACTAGATCTAAAAGGTCCTCTTAATAATAAAAGACTACGGAAAATTACAGGAAACCAAGTTAATTTGAACCAAATTATTGAAACATTTAAACTTATAAATAATAACCAAAATATTGACTTTGAAATTAGAACGACTTATGTAGAAGATTTAATGAAACCTAGCGATATCGATAAGATATTATTATTTTTAAAAAAGAATCGATTCCAAGGCAATTTTGTTCTTCAACAATATCAATATTCTGAAGGAGTTGGTGAAGATTTTAAAGATAAATTTCAAAAACCAGAGCATATTACTCTCCTTAATATCTTAAAACCATATAAGAATATGGAATTACCGTTTCAGATCTATTTAAGAGATGATATAATTGGATATAATAATATTGACAAGCTATACGATTATTTAGACGATTAATTGGTGAATTTAGTGAGTGAGAAAAATAAAGAATTGAGAAGAGAAAAGAATGAGAAGAAGAACGATCTTGATGACATGCTAAAAAAACAATGGGAAATGCAAGATCAAATTCACAAAGCATGTAAAATGAAAGGGGACATCGAAGAACGACAAAAAAAATGGAAAGAAAAATACGGTTAATTTTTAATTTTCTTTAGGTTGTTTTCTTACGCTTGTTTCAATCTTCGATTTCATTGCGTAAAATACAATTATACCACAAACGATTATTATTCCCTGAATAAGTATTGTCAATAGACCATTTAAATCTACAAAAGTAAAGAGCAGTCCAAAGCATGTAAGACAGCCAAGTAATGCAATAATTGGCATCCATTTAATATTTGGTTTCTGTTTAAACGGTCGTTCAAGATCGGGTTTTTTCTTACGTATAACTATTAGACTCAGATTTACGAGGAAAAAGGTTATTAGTACGCCAAAAACAGTAGCGTCTGCAACAATCCGAATATCACCAAATAGCAAAGGAATAATGGTAAAAATCGTTGTTAATAGAACTGCTAAAGCAGGAGTTTTAAACTTAGGAGAGATTTTTCCTACTCCTTCCGGCAGTGCTTTATCCCTCGCCATACCATACATCATTCTAGAGGTAACAATCAACATTATCAAAACAGTATTAGCAGTAGCAAAAAGAGCTATAAGCGACATAATAACACCTCCAATTGGACCTAGTATTGTAGTAGCTACATCGCTTAATGGGGCATTAGGATCAATTGTATCAAATGGTTTTATGCTGACTACGGATATAGCAGTAAAACAATACAGAAGTGTTGTTATAAAAATCGAAATAATTATTGCTCGCGGTAGATTTTTTGATGGTTTCTTCACCTCCTCGGCGATGTTCGCGACATCTTCGAACCCAATGTAAGCGAAAAATATTAAACCAACTGTTGAAAAGATTGTAATAATAGAACTAGAGGAAGGTAGAACGAAATAATTGAC
>JBHLLM010000377.1:0-3444 GCA_048885575.1 Candidatus Hermodarchaeota archaeon | reverse complement strand
GTTCTATTTCACGATCTAAAGAAAATACAGCAATTATTTGCGTAGCAATTCTGCTAATCGTAATAATGCCCATCTTCACGACGGCTCTTCCTCGATCCCCACCTGGGGCGAAGATTGTATGAGCCTTTCCAGAATCATCCTCTCTAAATACCACACGATTTGGATGGATGGTTTTCGTTTCTTTTTGGTTTAGAGAGTCTTCTTTATCTCCTCCAGGAACCGTTGCTTCACCAGAGAAATCAGTTTTAACAACGGTACATTTTTTACCTCCTTTAACTTTTTCAATATCTCCCATTTTTAAATATCTTACAAATAGGCGGAGGATACTGGTTTTGCCCGCACTTATATCTCCAAGTAACCCAATATTCACCATTTTAAAGCTCCTCCGACTCTAGTAGTTTATTTAATAAGAGTTCGTAATCTTCAATTAAATATTGTCCTAGATAAGCGTTATTATGTGCTTCGATGAGAGCAATTAGGACTTCTTTTAAATTTTTTGCATTATCTGCATATTTTCGTAGATTTTCTGCTGTTGGTTCAACATCAAATTCTCTTGCTTTTTCTTCAAATCCAAAATTAGCCCGATCAGGTAATGCATCAAAAAATCCAAAAGCGGAGTATCCTTGATATTGAAAAAATACGAAAAATCTCGTTTTAATGTTAGAAATAACTTTCGTTAAGTAAGCTGAGGGATATATTTCCCCTAACGTGAGTTCATCATCTTGTTCGATTACAAAATAGGGAGATATTGGAGAAACTTGACTTCCATACATTTCTTTTGGAGGAAGTGAAATAAATGGTAATTTCTCTGAAACAATAGTCCATAGATCTTCCCTTTTCTTTTCTAATAATATTTCTTTGATCTCATCGTAAGCAAAGAAAAAATCTGCTTGTAACGCAAGCAATGAACTTAGATAAACTGAAAGAGAAGCAAATGTGGCTTCTAATAAAGGCCTTCTACCCTCATCAGAACTAGAAGGTTTTACCGCACCCTTCCATGCTCGGAGGCCTGTATATACAAAACCTTTTACATCGAAGAAACTTCCCGATAGAAAAATAAACGAAGGCGCAACCCCTTTCTCTTCAGTTAAGAGCATTCTTGATTTATTAATAAGAGTATCCTCTAAATTTTTATCGTTAAACTTTGAATGAATGATAGGCATCATTAAAATTTTTTTCTGCTTAGGCATTGTAATAAGCTCCAAATTAATAGTTAAAATTAATATGAAATTTTGAATAATTAATATTTTGTATTTTAATTAATCGATATAATATCTTTATATAATAGTTAATATTCAAACTTTATCAAATCCGCATTTCTTATTTAAGAGATTAGTTTTCACAAGCTAATAATTCTCGGATTTTTGCTGTAATTAAATCATAATCCTCAATTGAGCTTAGATTTGAGATGGTAATGTATTCAATTTTATCAATATTTTTAAAGCGATAACTAATATTCAAATTAGGGTTATTTTCTTTTATTTTTATGAGAGCTCCCTTGAGAAAAATGTTAATAAAATTTTCAGAAGTTTCTTGTATCCCTCGTTTTTCAGGATCAATAAATTTTATCTCAACTTTTTTGAAATCGTACAGGTTAAGAACGCATAATAAATTTTCTTCTTGTTGATTTTGATTCGAAAAGATTTTCCTTTTAATATTAGTCCCCTTAAAGGTTTCTTCAGAAATTTTTTCGGTAAAGAACTTATCTATAGATTTATTCTCTTGAGAATGCAATTTTGAATATAACTCGTCTGCACTAGAGAACGATTGATTTGAAATTAACGAGTTTATAATGGTTAAGACAGTCTGTATTTCAGAGATTTCTAATTTCAAATCTTCTAATTGTTCTTTTTTTTTGTAATATAGGTTCTGAACTATTGAAAGTATGCGTGTTAATTTTTCTGTTTCTTTTTCTTTATTGTTCGATTCCATTGACTTCAATATATTTTTAAAAAACTTAAATTTATTTATTAAGTGTTAGGTGAATTATGTAATTTTTTTATGAGTGAATAGCATGCATTCCATGATAATTACACCCAAACCAGAGGATCCCGAAGTTCAATTATTAACTAAAGAATTTGAATCACGAGGATTTAAAGTAAGATATTTTGTGCCGTCAACTATAAAAGTGAAGATTAATATTAACCAATTTCAAAAACAGTTTGAAAATCTTAATCCATATGCAGCTCTTGTAAGAGGTTTCGGAGCGGGCCCTACTCAAAAGATTTTCTTTAGACTTGATTTACTCAATGCTATCGAAGAGTATGGAGTTAAATTAATTAATTCAAGACAATCTTTGGAGATAGCGAGTGATAAATTTCTTACATCAATGTATCTAGAAAAGCATAACATCCCTACTCCAAAAACAATAGTATGTGAGAATCCTAATGACGCTTTAGATTCATTTGAAGAACTTGGTGGAGATATTGTGCTTAAACCTCTATATGGATCGAAAGGTGTTGGGATAACTAGAATAAATGATAAGGGCTTTGCAGAGAATGTTTTTTATACTTTAGGTCAGTTAAATGAAATCTTTTATCTACAAGAGTTTATCGAACATTATAATCGAGATATTAGAATTTTAGTTTTAGGAAATAAAGCTGTGGCTGGAATGTATAGAGTGAGCGATAACTGGAAAACAAATGTTTACTCAGGAGCAAAAACGGAGCCTTTAGAACTTTCAAAGGAGTTGACAAATCTAGCGATTAAAGCTGCTAAAATTACAAAAACAGAGATCGCAGGTGTTGATATTGTAGAAAGCGAAAAGGGGTACCTAATTTTGGAAGTAAATTCCATCCCAGGATTTACTGGCCTTCAAAGGGTGACAGAAGTTAATTTGGCTGACGAAATCGTATCATATTTTTTAAAAAATGCAAAAATCTAATTTTATAGAGAAATAAGAAAAAAATAGGATTTCGAATTCAGTCTGGAGTTATAATTCTTCAATTAAACCAATTAAACCCGCGATAATAACAAGTATGCAAGCATAAATACCCCCCCTAAAAATCACGAGTAATATCCCAAGGATAAATAATACAAGCCAATGAAACGGAAGGGGTTTATTTGGTTTTATAGCTACTAAAAATGTCAAAATAACAACTATTGTTCCTATAATCAACATAATGATTGTATCTAGAATCTGAATGTTGACTACGAGCGGTAAAAAACTTGCTCCAGCTAAACCCGCAAAACCGTTAATAATGTAAACTAATCCTACTAATGCTCCTAGTACTGTCAAAATCTTCATTATTTGCTCGTTTTTGTAATGTTTTGCCATTTTACATCAATTCCTTTAATTAAATTAAATTTCGATAATTTTATTAAGAAATTAACCAATAAAAGCATTTAATATTTAAAATATTATTTTTTTAAATTTAGTTTAAAAACTACTATATCCTATGAAGGTCAGAACTTAACACATATTATCTAGATATTTCACTATTT
>JBHLLM010000376.1:0-3454 GCA_048885575.1 Candidatus Hermodarchaeota archaeon | reverse complement strand
TTCTGTAACTCTGCTTCAGTAGAAACATCTATATCAAAATCAGCATCATAACGTTTTAATTTCAAAATTTCTTTCGCAATATTTAAAACATCTTTTTCAATAATGCTTAATTCTATATCTTCCGTATCCTCTTCTTCTTCAGGCTTTTTTTTCTTAACTTCAAGATCTTGCAGAGGAGTGAAATCTAATCGCCTAAATGAGCTTCCTTCTAGTTCTTTTTCTGTTCTATTTTCCTCTTTTTCTCTTCTTTTTTCTAACGACATTTTTTCAAAGAAGCTCCTTCTTATATATTAGGCGTGTTTTTCTAAAAATTCCACATATTCTATTTGCTCTTCTTCATCCATATACTTTAGTTCCTCTACGATTTTATCATAATATTTAGGTTTAAAATTTGGAAGCTTGCTTATTCTTTCAATTAATTTCGCCGGAATTTCTTTATATAGATTCCTTAATTCTTGGATGTATATAAGTTGTTCCTCTTCGGCTAAAAAGGCTAATTCCTTAAGTATACTCTTTCGTTCCTTCTTTGGTATTTTAAGCTCCAATATTTGCTTTCTTATATCCTTAGAGATGATATTAAAAATCCTAGAAAAATATTCTTTAACGATTTTCCTATCTTTCTCATTTTTAACTGGTAAAAGAGATTCATGAAGTCTTAATGTAAGATCTTCTTTTTGCTTTTCTACTTTTTTTTGAGGGACTAATTCTTCATCTATTTCTTTTTCGTACTCATCCTCAATAGTTTTAGCTTCTTCTGTTTCTTCTTCTCGAGGTTTTTCTTCAGCTTTGATTACTTGAAGTCTCGGTTCTGGTGATATAAATTCAGGTTGTTCCGCTCGAAATTCTTCTTCTTTAATCTGTTTTTCTTTTGGTTCCTCTATTAGCTCTTTTTGAATCGGAATAATCTTTGTTTCAGGTTGTTTTATCATTAGTTTTCCATGTAAATCAATTGGTTTTCCTACAAAAAGTAGAAGTAATAAAATCGATTTTAACAAGATAAATATCCCAGTAGAAAAGAAAATTGTCCCGAGAACTCCTAAAATGAACGTACGAACGACATCAAATCCACTAAACTCTATTTTATTGTATATCTTCTTCCTTAACTTTAAATCAATAATCAAGACAATAAGAGACATTAAAAGAAAAGATATTGAGATTACCATTAGGGTAAAGTCATTGAAAAACGAAGTTATAATTTTAAACACGCTTATTTCAATGCCACTAAAGTAAATACCATTTAAAACAAGTAAGATAATAACAAATCCCGCTTTAGCTGAGAAATTATTTATAGAATTCTTCAATTTAAGACCAAATTGATAAACCTCGTGATTTCCTCTTTCAGAGTTCTTGGCGGAGTAAATAAATATTAATATTCCCTTAATCAATATAATAAAGCCAGTACCGTAAATTATACAACCTAAAATTCCATAACAAATAGCATCAAGAGTTATTTCATCATAACTATTTGATTTAATTCGTGGGGATATAAATCGAAAGTCGTATAAAATGATTAATAAACTGCTAAACACAATAAGATACGAGCTTATTACCAACATAACTCCTCCCGAAATACCAAAATTGAAGAAACTTAAGATTAAAGCGACAATTGAAAAAATTAATAGGGGAACGTAATCAAACTTATTTAAGCTTTTAATTACCTTAACAAGATTAGATTTTTCTTTACCTTCCATTCCGTATTTGCTATCCCTATGAATGATGTCTCTTGATTTACTTAAATTGACTTGTTTAAAACTTACACCTGATAAAGAAAAAGGTGTTCCACACATTTCACAATATACTTGAACTTGAGATTCTATAAGCTTAGATAATTCCTTTGGGAAAACATATTGGCAATTTCGACAAATATATAGTTTATCATCCATTTAAGCTTCACACTTATATATTAATAATTTTATTTAGTTTTTTTTATTTTTGCATAATATTGAAATGCATTTGCACTTTTCTTAAAATTTATAATTCATGATTTCGAAGAACTCTTAAAGAAAACATAGAATTTCCTGTTATAATAGTTATTATTATGAATCATTTTTCAAGCATCTGTGTTACTTAAAGGTAGCTCCGATTGAAAAATAAAATCTTAATAAATAGGAGTAAGAATGTGAATATAAAAAAAATGGGGTCCAATGTTTAAAAATTCTATAAGATATCTTCAATTTTTTTAATCCCATCTTGATGCCTATGAAGTCAAATCTATCCAATTTAATTTTCCTACTGTTTTATTAAGATTATGATCATCTTCCGTAGCGTTAAATTCAAGTTTATTAAACAATCTGTAAGCTTGTTCTCGAGATGGTTCAAATTTGGCTATTTCATCATTTTTACCATGAAAGATTATTACTGGTACGTTGATTGGAGAACGATTATCCCATTTCAATAGCTTAGTAGCTAAATAAGGTGCTAATAATATTAAGCGACTTATCTTTTCTGGATTTTGAAGAGTATATATTACGCCCATTAAACCTCCAAAACTTGAGCCTATAATTACCCAAAAACTTTTTTCACTTAATATTTTGTTTAATTGAGCCATCCTCGCATTAAGAAGCTCGTTAAGTGTTCTTTTTGGGTCAAAGGTTATGAAATCAGGAGTAAGAATTTCTGGAATTATTTTTTTTAAATACAATCCTTTAAAGCTTTTACCAGAACTTTTAAGACCGTGAATGAATATAATATTTTTCATCCTAATTAAATAGTTAATTAATTTTTAAATACTATTCTAGATCATATTCTTCATTGGGGTCTTGAGTTAACTCCTTATTCATTTGCTTTATTAATTTTCGCTGACCTAAAAAGATTAAGATGATTAGTATGCTAAAATAGACTGTAATTATAAATAATGTTGAGAAATAATAATCTCTCGTAAATGAAATGAAATGGGCAGCAACTCCAATTATAAATCCAGTAAATAATCTAGATTCTGTCGTACTCTTTCTAAATAGAAGTTTTTGAGAGCCCCAATCGATTAAACCCGGTAAAGGAAAGATTATAACAATCAGTAATGCTAATTCGGAACTGAATGGAGTATCTAGTATCTGTTGGACTAAATGAGTAAAAAAAATAGATATGATTATTCCTATTACCATACCTGAACATCTAGAACAGAAATATATTTTTGTCCTTCCAAATTGTAAAAAAAAAGTATGATCACTTGCAGAAACGGGGTGATGTGTTAGAAGTAAGTAGTAGAGATGGCGTTCTTTCAAAGCTAAAGCTTTGTCATAGATAATTAAAAGTATAGGTACTATAATAATAACCGAAAGAAGAGTATCGAGGAAAAATTTAAGACCAAAATTAATAACCAATATTTCAAATTGTAGAGATGGATTATGTAACAAAAATTGGAACACTATAATAAAAAACATACTAATAACAGAATCAATAATTAAAAAGATAATAGTATAGAGAACATTCTTAAACTTTTGATATTTTAAAGGCT
>JBHLLM010000375.1:0-3458 GCA_048885575.1 Candidatus Hermodarchaeota archaeon | reverse complement strand
AAAGACAGGGTTGGATGGGAGATGCTCAGCTTACAATTGAAGAAGCAATTTTTAATTTTGACATGGCAAGATTTTGTATTAAGTATTTGAGGGATATAAAATTGGCCCAGAAAGATGATGGGAGTCTATCTGATGTTGTACCTCCATATTGGAGAATCTATCCAGCAGATCCTGCATGGGGTACCGCTTATATCACCTTTGCTTGGTATGTTTATTATTATTATAATGACATTGAGATATTAAGGGAACACTACGATTCAATGAAGAAATATGTTGAGTTCCTTGCATCTATTGCGAAGGATGACTTAATTTTAAGGGGAAAGTATGGTGATTGGTGTCCTCCTGGCAGTATTGTCTCTCGTAGAACTCCGATTGAATTGACATCATCATGGTATTATTATCACGACACATTTCTCCTGTCTAAAATAGCCAAAATTTTAGAAAAGGATGAGGATGTATATTATTTTGAAACTAAATTAAAGATGATTAAAGACGCATTTAATAACAAATTTCTAAAACGTGTTTATGATGTTCAAATGTTAGCTCCAACTGATTTCACAGTGAGTCATACGTCAAATGCACTCCCTCTCTATCTAAATATGGTTCCAAAAAAGAAGCGTAAGATTGTACTGAAAGCGCTTATTGAAAGCATTAAAAATGAGTTTGATTATCACTTCAATACAGGAATAGTAGGTACACGCTACTTATTTGATGTATTAACCGATAATGGATACCAGGAAATAATATATAAGGTGGTAAATCAAACTAGTTTTCCAGGATATGGATATATGATCAAAGAAGGAGCTACTACGTTATGGGAGAGGTGGGAAAAATTAGAAGGTACTGGAATGAATTCCCATAATCATATAATGCTTGGATCAGTAGATCCTTGGTTCTTTAAATCTTTAGCTGGAATGAATGCACCTGAACCTAGTTGGAAGTCAATAAGGATTAAACCGTTTATACCTGAAGATATGGACTATGTAAGTGCATCATTGAAAACGATAAGAGGAACCTTGCATGTATCTTGGGAGAAATTTTCAGAGATGTTTAAGCTTATATGCCAAATTCCATTAGGATCTACTGCGGAATTATGCTTTCCAAAATTACTTAATGCTACAACATTAAAAGAAGGTGAGGATATAATTTGGGAGCAAGGGAAATCTGGTATCAGTAATGACTTTATTGAATTTTTAGGAGAAGAAGAGGATTATCTACTTTTTAATTTGGGTTCTGGGTATTATGAGTTTAATCTAGAGCTCTAGAAAACCTTATCGGGGACTTATAATATTATTTTTTTTACCTTTTAACTAAAGCGAAAAACGCGAAATTGCATTATATCTGCTGGAGAGAAGGTGAAAGGTTTATAAATTAAAAAGTTGATATATATTAAATTTAAACTTATTAGCATGTGATTTGATGAAAAATAATAAGAAACAACTTAGTTCTCGAAATTTATGGGGTTATGCTTTAGGTGCTATTCCTAATGGATTACTGGTGTTTATATTTGGTTTAAAATATATCGAATTCTTTTTTGATAAATTACACTTAGATCCAACTCTTTTCGTAATTGGACAAGTAATTTACTTAGTAGTGAATGCGTTAAATGATCCGTTACTCGGTCAAATGTCTGATCGAACAGATCCAAAGAAGTGGGGCAGTCGAAGGACCATATATATAAAATATGGAGCTCCTATTTGGGCATTAACTTTTATGCTCGTTTGGTTTCCTTGGAGTTTCGATAACCAAATAATCATCTTTCTTCATTTCGTTATTAGCGTTTGCTTGTTTGATACCTTTTTTACTTTAGTAGTGCTTGTATGGTTAGCACTAATGCCCGAAATGACTTCAGATTTAGACGAACGAAATAAAGCAAACTTTATTGCAACTGTAGTAGGTGCTGTAGTTGTAATTCCTATGTTCATAGTCGTAGGAGCAATGGATCCAACTTCAACTGGATTTATACTATTGATGCTTATAATAGCTATTATTTCTACAATCTTATTAATTATCACTTCCATTCTTTGTAAAGAAAAACCTGAATTTCAAAAAGACAAGGGTCTTCCATTATTTAAGGCTGTAAAAGAAACACTAAGGTTAAAGTCATTCTTAACTTATATGGGTTATATCTTCTGTGACGCTTTTAATGGTTCGATTGGTTTAAGCTATCTTTTTGTTTACTTATTAGTTTTAGGCGAAGGGGGTTTGATATACTATTTTGCTATCTTTTTCTTTATTGGATATGGTTCTAATATACTTTGCATGAAGTTAAGACCAAAGTGGGGGATGCGGAAGATACTATTAAGGTTTGGAGTCTTGAAAGTCATATTTACTTTCATCTTATTTGCGATCATAACCCTGATAGATGTTCCTATAATAGTAGTAATTGGCTTAGCAATTACAACATTTCTGGGAGGATATACAGTCTTTAATACACCGATTTTATATCTATCTATAGACGAGGATGAATTGAGAAACGGATCAAGAAGAGAGGGAATGTTCTTAGGAATGGATGCTTTAATCCATAAACCTTCTCAGAGTATTGGTCCAATTGTTGCCACATTCATCTTAGGAGTATTTGGATATGTTCAAAATTCACCCGTACCACAAACGGCTTCTGCTTTATTCGGTATTAAGATATTAATGTTTCTTATTCCTGCGATTGTAAGTAGTATAGGATTACTCTTTATGTTCTTTTATCCGTTCCATGGGGAAAAGTTAGAAGCTATGCGAGAAAAACTCCAAATACTCCATAACGAAAAAAAAGGAAGAATTGAATAATTAAATTATTTTCTTTTTTTATTTTACATCTTATTAATACATTTTAAATATTTTTGATAGGCATCATCCCAACTTTTAGTATCTTTAGGATAATAATTTACCGAGGGAAATGATTGTATGACACATTTTCTTAGTTCTTCAAGGTTTTTTACTTGTCCTACTGCTTTTGCTTGTATCAAGATATTTCCGATAGAAGTGGCCTCAATTGGTCCCGCTTTGACTGGAATATTTAGTGAATTTGCCGTAAATTGATTTAACAACTGGTTAGAAGATCCTCCACCAATTATAAACAAAACCTCTATTCTTTTTTCTATGATCATTTCCATTGATTGGATAATTTGTCTATATCGAAACGCTAATCCCTCAAAAATTGCTCTTGAGATTTCTCCTATTGTTTTTGGAGGAATTTGATTACTCCTCTCACAATATTGTTTTATTGCTTTTACCATATTTGGAGGATTATGAAAGAGAGAATCGTCAGGATTTATAAAACAAATAAATGGATTCGCCTTGATCGCCATTGAAACAACTTGATCCCAAGAATAATCTAAGCCTTGTTTTTCCCATTCCTTTTTACACTCTTGAATGATCCATAGACCGGTTACATTTTTTAGAAACCTTATTGTATTTTCCACCCCACCTTCGTTCGTAAAGTTGAACTCAAGTGATTTCTCGTT
>JBHLLM010000374.1:0-3464 GCA_048885575.1 Candidatus Hermodarchaeota archaeon | reverse complement strand
CAATAACGATGGCTATAACGACATTGTGAGCGCGAATTTCTTAAGCGATGATATATCAATTTTACTATGGAATCCTATTTCTGGCAGTTGGAAGACAAAAATCACCAAACCAACTGGAGATGGATGTTGTTGCGTTTTTATAGAAGATGCTAATAATGATGGTTATAATGAAATCATAACATCAAATGCTTGGAGTAATGATATTTCAATTCTAATTATGGAACCATATCCAATAGCAGATTTCATCACCGATTATACAATAATTTATGAAGGAGATTCTATTATATTTACGTTTACTGGTTTTGAAGGAAATGCTCCTGCTAAATACTTTTGGGATTTTGGAGATGGAACTATTTCTCGTGAAAAAAATCCAGTTCACAAATACTCAATTATAGGCATTTATACTATAAAATTGTTGGTTAATGATATGGATGGTGATTCTGATGTTGAGATAAAAAGAAATTACATTGATGTAAGAGAAGATTTACAACCAATTGCAGATTTTGTTGCTGATAAAACGTCTGTTGGTGAAGGAGAAGATATTATGTTTACTTTCACAGGTTCTGAAGGTAATTCACCAGCAACATATTCATGGGATTTTGGTGATGAAACTACATCTACAGAGCAAAATCCGACACACCATTACATCTCCTCTGGTTTCTACACAGTATCATTATCAGTTATCGACATTAATGGTGATATTGATATCGAAATTAAAGCTAATTTTATATATGTAGTAAATACTCCTGTTGGCAATGATGTAGAAGTAACAGATGAAGTAACTGGTATTAATTTAATATTTGAAGAAGTTATTAGCAGTGGAACAACAACAATAGAAATAAGTGAAGAAGAACCCGATCCACCCAATGGTTTTGAGGTCGCAGGAGAGTATTATGACATTCATACCGATGCCTCCTACTCAGGAGTTATTTCTATAGCTATTCCCTATAATGAAGCAGATGTAAAAGCAAATGAAGACAATTTGAAAATAATGCATTGGGAACCGTTAACAGGATGGACAGATGTTACTATGGGTGTTGATACTATAAATAAAATAATTTACGGAGAATTTACCACGCTTTCAACATTTGTTCTACTGGAAAAAGTAGAACATGAATATATTATGTGGGAGATTGACCAGCTTATTGAAAAATTAAATGATTGTCCCGATACTTGTTGGCGAAATAGTAGTTATAAAATTCCGATGATAAATAAACTAATAGAGTTAAAAGAATTAGTATCTTCTAATGAACTGGCGGAAGCCTACGATAAATTATTGCATGATATTAAGCCTAAATTAACAGGTTTAAAAACAGATGAGAATGAGGATACTTGGGGCAATGGTGTGTTTAAAGATCCATGGGTTACCTGTATTGCCTGCCAAGAAGAATTTTGTTTAGACTGCAATAGGATACTAAACCACTTGTCAGTATTACACTCATCACTTGAAGTAGGCTCATCGATATTAAATAAATCAAATCAAATCATATATTTTAGTTCCTTTCTACTAGGTTTGCTAGGAATTGCTTTTATAAGATCAAAAGAGAAATTAATTCCTTCAAGAACTAAATCCTAGAAGAACTAATAATTAAATTTCTTTTTTTTTAGAATGTACGTAAGGAATGAAATCTGGAACAAAACCTACGGTGGAAGCGAATCAGATTCTGGTTCCCAATTAATAGAGATGTATAGATTCCGTTATTGTCTGATGTTGGAGCCACATCTAATTTATATTATACTCCACTTATCCCAGACAGGTCAGAAGGATTTACCCATGTTAGGTTAAAGCTATCTATATTCGTCCTATATTCGTCGTTTTTACATAGTTCATACTTAAACCTAACTTATTCCGAATCCCTTCATTTTTTTTCCTTTCAAAAATATTTAAAGGAAAAAACGAGGAAATTCTTGTGCATTTTTCTTTAATTATAAAAAAAATTATAATCCAAAGATTTTCTTTGGGTTTTCATTTAGGATTAAGTTGATCTCTTCTTGGGTGAATTTTAAACCGTATTGTTTAGCAGTTTCAGGAATGTCTTTAAAGTATTGTACCCAAGCTTTATCATCGAAATATGGAAGCAGATAAGGCCAATCACTTCCAAACATGATACGCTCTTTAAGCGGTGCACCAAACAATGCTTGAGTATCAAGAACAGCTCTTAATAACTTTAACCAGTACTCGGGAAAGCTTTTTGCGATCCCTTGATGTCCAGAAAATTCGGCAAATACATTAGCTCTTCCTGCCATGATTTCGATTGCCCCTAAAGTCCAAGTCGTAAAACCGCCACCAAAATGTACCATAAGTATTTTCAAGTCAGGAAATTTTGCTGCGATACTATCCAGATACATTGGATTAGCATATTTATTTTCCACCAAAGGATGTGTTAAAGCTGCTGTGTGGGATTGTAACATTAGACCTAATTCCTGACATTTTGCATAGAAAGCATCATATTTAGGATCATCTGGATAAAATCCACAAGGGGCATAAATTTTTACTGCCTTAACTGCCCATTCTTCAGCTGCTTTTTCGAGTAATTTTATCCCCGCTTCACCTCTCCTTGGATCAATCCCTACGACTGCTTCAAGCTTATCAGGATATTGGTCCCTCTGATCGATATACCACTTATTTACCTGCTCAATAGACCACTTTGCTTCACCAACAACGGATTTTCCGTAATCGGGGTGACATATAAACGCTTTGTCAACTCCCGCATCAGCCATTATTTGCGTAAAAACAGATGCATCTGAAGCCCAAGTTTGGGGCATCATCTGGCTCATAACGGTTTCAGTCGGAATTCCCAATGATTTGGCGTAACCAGCTGCAATTCCGTTCCAAAAAGCGTCTGAATAGAGTTCTTTACATAAAATATGACAATGTGTATTCACTACCATTATTAACTCCTTTAAAGTTGTTTTAAGTAGTAATCCAATATATGTTTGATGGATATATAAAACTTCATCTTTTTGAAATTTCTCAGAAATCAATTTAATAAAAAAAGAGGTTTGAATAAAATCAGACAATTTTATATTAATAATGGCCTGTAAATTAATTTCAAATAATATAAAATCTTACTCTTTATTATAATAGGTGGTTGAATGAAAGAAAATGAACCAGAAAAATTACCAAAAAATCCAATCGAAGCTCAAGGGATGTTAATCAAAGCTATGTATGAAGGATTCGGAACAAATACATTATCTATCATAAAAGATATCTGTAGGAAACAAGGTCGCGCTCTTGGCTTAAAATTAAGTAAGAAATTATCAAATAATAAATTATCAACAGTTGCTAAGGCATTCTCCAAAAGTTATGATCCAAGGGATATCAAAGTAATCAAGATTTCTGATGAAGAGTTCCAAATTCAAGGAAATAAATGTCCTTTTGGACTTGAAAACACTTCAAGAGAATTATGCGAGGCGGTGATGGAAATTGATGCGGAATATTTCCGAACTGCTGTGAGCGAAAA
>JBHLLM010000373.1:0-3465 GCA_048885575.1 Candidatus Hermodarchaeota archaeon | reverse complement strand
TCAATACTTTCGTTAACTTTCGAATGTAAATTCAATAAGTCGTCATTAATGATTGGTTCATTATTCAAATCATATTTAACGCTGCCGTCTTTATTCAATTTATATTGTACTTTTCCGTCTTTATCATGACCTACATTATCGACTATGGCAAAATCGATTAAATAATCTTTAGATACAGTTTTTACTTTTTGAAAGAAAAGTATACTGGTTTTATTACACGTATATGGTTGAAATGCATTCTGGTCCAAACTGATTATTCCCAAAATTATTCCCTTGCTTCGTAAATATTCCCAGATATATCTATTTGAGGGGTTTCCAAAAAGTCCCTCGGGTAAAATAATTCCTAATTTTCCACCATCATTAAGTAATTGAATGCATCGTTCTATAAATAGAATCTGGGGTGGTTGTTTTTTAACTAGTTTATCCTGTTTGATCCATTGATCGTTTTTAAAATCCCATTTATGAGCTAAATCAAATTTTTCTAATATTTCCTTATTATCAATGGGAATCTTAGCACCAAAAGGAGGATTAGTAAAAACATAGTCAAAGTAATCATTTTTTATAAAATCTGAACTTTGTTTTCTATAATGATTTGGATCTAGTGAATCCTCGCAAAAAATATTGGATTTACCTTGACTTATAATATCTATGTATAATTTACATACTTTTGCTAAATAAGAATCTTTATCAATACCGTAAAGATTAGAGATTATTTCAATATATTTTATTTCAATTAGCTCTCTTTGATTAGTATATTTCTGACTAATTTTTGATAACAAGAGGTCCTTACATTCAAGTAAAAAACCACCGTGCCCACACGCGGGATCAATTATCTTTGAATCTATCTCTGGATCTAAATAATTCACCATAAACTTTACTACACTAGCTGGCGTGAAAAATTGACCTCCAGCTTCTTTTAGCAACCTACTTACGAAAATTTCAAAAGCATCTGCCAGTACATCTCGGGAAGATTCCAATAGAGAGATATTTTGCAATTTTTCAACCACTAAAACGACCAATTCTTTATTCAAGTTAATATTTTCATTTTCTTGAATAACTCCTTTATATTTATTTTTCAATTTCTCTCTAAAGAATATTCTTAGCCGATCAAGTAACTCATGACTTTCTTCATTTTTTCGAATACTGAACTCCATAAATGAATCGGGTGAAATCTTGTTCTTTTCGTCCACTAATTTACATAAAAGCAGGTTTATTATTTCTTTGGAACGCGCTCTTGTATCGGTTTCTGTATGTTTTAACTTTCCATAAAGATGTTGATTGATTTCTAAAAATTCTTTTTTTAAATTTGAAGATTTTATTAAATCTCTCTTTCTAATAATACCTTTATTTCCTTCCCTTGCAAAAGCGTCTAGTGTTTTAGGCATTTTTATTTCAATACACTCTCAATATAATTATTTTTTATGGAAAGAAAATAAATTTTATTTATGTCTATTAATAATTTAGATTTTGGAGAGCATATCGAGTTTTATGTGAAAAAAAAGTTTGGCATAATTACGCTTGATAGAATTCAAAGATCAAATGCTTTTACACAGGTACTATTAGAGCAATTACAAAAAGCAATAGAATATTGTCAGAATGAGATCAAAATTCGGGGATTAATTTTAACTAATAATGGTTCTTCTTTCAGTACAGGTATGGATCTAGACGCAATTGATGGTTCTGATCACTTCGCAGTTAAAAAGCTAGAAGGAACAGCTGCAGATATATGTAAATTATTGTTCAATGGAAAGCCAGCAATATGTGCTATTAATGGAAGAACATTAGGAGAAGGGGTTGTATTCTCGATTTGCTGTGATTACCGAATTGCCGTGAAAAACAGCTTCTTTCAGATGCCAGAGATTTTCTCTGGAATTTTCCCTGGAACGGGATGCCTAATTTTGTTTTCAAAAATAATAGGAATTCCATGGACAAAAAAGATGCTCATGTTTAGTGAAAAAATAAGTGCGATTAAGGCTCTTGAAATCGGGTTGATAGACCAAATTGTTGACACGAAAGACCAATTAATTGAAGAATCGATGAAAAAAGCGCGTTTCCTCTTCTCAAAAAATCAAACTGTGTTACAAGCAATTAAATTATGTAGTAATCATTTTTTAGATAAATCCTATAACAATGCTTATGAGATAGAGAAAATTGCATCTGGTTGGTATGAACACGAAGATAAGGTAAAATTTATTCAAAAATTTAAAAAAAATTTTGAATAATTACTAATCTACAGTTTCTTAATTGATTGAAAAGATAATCTCTCATATTCCTCTTACAAATCCAAAAAAAGATCATAATCTTTAAATCATTGATTAAGCTAATTAACCTAGCAAGATACAGATGTTTTGCTTAGCAAAAAGCAACTCTAAGAAGAAAAATAAAGGGAAAAAAAAAGAAATTTAAATCAAAAAAGCTATAATTGATAAAACAGATTGAAGAGTGAATTAAAATGGCTAAAAAAGATGACTCAAAAGTGTTTATCGGTAAAAAAAAATCAATGGATTATGTTATGGCTGCTATGTTAGTTTTAGACAAAAAACCAGTAAGACTTCTCGCGCGGGGAAGATCAATATCGCGAGCAGTTGATGTTGCTGAAATTCTCAGAAATAAATTCCTCAAGGGAAGCAGTTACGGCGAAATTCTTATCAATACTGAAACTATTACCGATAATGATGGCACTAATACAAATGTCTCATCAATAGAGATAGAAATTTTACCACCCAAAAAGTAAAAGTAATGTGAAAGAACAAGAATTACAGGAGAAATTCAGGCGACTTTCTCGATTCTTTTTTTTATTTAATTTTCAATTATCTAAGAATTTATAATGATTTTCATCAATAACAGGTATGTACCCTATTTTTTGATATATACTATTTGATGTGGGATTATTTAAATCTGTGAATAGAAAACAGTATTTATTTCCTTCTTCTAAAAGTAAATTACTCAACTTTGCAACACATTCAGTCGCGTATCCATTTCTTCTTAAAGAGGGGGGAGTATAAACAAAGTTGACAAAGTTACCATTGGGTGTTTTACCTGCTCTCCTCGCTATTGAAACAGGTTCATTCTTATCAAAGAGAATGAAGAAGTTGCTTTCATTTCCCTCGAATTCTTTTCTGTAAATCTTTATTGTTCTTTCAATCTCATCACTAGTAACATCTTTTAATGCTTCTTTCATCATTTCTCCTGCCCATTGAAGAACAATTTCCTGATGAATTTTCGTGGCATTCAAAAGAAGTCTGTTGCCAAGACAGTCTTTTGAAACTCGTTCTAGCTGATAAACTCTTTCTCGCCTAAATAAATTACATTTTAATGAATTTTTTTCACACCATAATTGGGCAAATATGTCTGCGGCTTCTTTAAAACTTAACACCCCTGGTAATTTCTCTTTTCGCTTAAAGAGTTCATCTGCTAATATTTTAATAGCTTCCAAATTGTCAGTATACGCGATTAAAAGATCGT
>JBHLLM010000372.1:0-3466 GCA_048885575.1 Candidatus Hermodarchaeota archaeon | reverse complement strand
ACTGTGAATATTTAAATACACTTTTCTTTGAAACTGGAAAAGAATTGAAGTTGGATATTCAAAATGGAGGAGTTTACTTCTGTATTGAGGGTCCAAGGTTTTCAACAAGAGCAGAATCAAAAATGTTTCGCCAATGGGGAGGAGATGTAGTGGGAATGACAAATTATCCCGAAGTTGTTCTTTCAGCAGAAAAAGAGATTTGTTATTGTTGTATTGCGATGATTACAGATTTAGATGTTTGGGCGGGCGAATGCCCAGAATGTGGTATTGTTGAATTTGCTCATAAATGCGAAAATTGTGGTGGAAGTGTAAATAAACTTACTGTTAATGTACCTGAAGTATTAGAAACTATGGTTAAAAATGGTAAAAATTTAAATAAATTACTTGAATTCACTATTCAAAAAATCGATATTGAGAGAGATTGTCAATGTCATCACTCTCTTAAAAACGCTTTATTATAGTTGGGCTAAAGTTTTACTTTTTATTATCGTTAATCTCTTAATAGCGGGTTTCTTGCGGCATTTACTGCATCTAATCGCTTTATAGGGGTATTAAGTGGTGCGTTTTTTAATTTTTCAGGCTCATTTAACGCCTCATCGTAAATCTTATACATAACTTCAATAAATTTATCTAAAGAATTCTTGGATTCCGTTTCAGTTGGCTCGACCATTAGTGCTCCATTTACGATTAATGGGAAGTAAATTGTTGGAGCGTAAAAGCCATAATCTAATATTCTTTTAGCAATATCTTCGGTTGTTATTTCATTTGGCATATCTTTGTCAGATAAGATAAATTCATGTTGACAAATACGTTTATATGGGAGATTATACTTTTTTTGTAATTTAATTCTAAGATAATTTGCATTTAATACTGCAATTTGACCAACTCTTTTCAACCCTTCGGCGCCTAATGAAAGAATATATGCATAAGCACGGAGGATTATCCCGAAATTGCCCCAAAAAGCTTTAATTCTCCCTATGGAATGAATGTTGTCTTGATTACACACAATACCGTTTTCAGTTGATATAATGCAAGGTATGGGGAGAAATGGGATCAATTCATTTGTAACCCCTACTGGTCCTGAACCTGGTCCTCCACCTCCATGAGGAGTTGAAAATGTTTTATGCAAATTTAAATGAACTATATCGAAACCCATATCTCTCGGACGACAAATTCCTAACATTGGATTTAAATTTGCTCCATCATAATAACATAATCCATCGTACTTATGTACGATTTTAGTTATATCTTTAATTTGTCTATCAAAAATCCCTAAAGTATTCGGATTTGTAAGCATAATTCCGGCGATATCTCCTTGTTTCATTGCAAATTCAAGACGATCTAGCGGTACCTCTCCGTATTCATTTGATTGAAGTTCAATTATCGAAAATCCTGCCATTTTAGCAGAAGCGGGATTAGTTCCATGAGCAGAATCGGGAATTATTATTTTATTCTTAACTACCCCTTTGGTCTCAAAAAATTTTTTGATTATTAACAAACCGACTAGTTCCCCGTGTGCTCCAGCTGCGGGTTGCAGCGTAAACCCATCCATTCCCGTTATTTCACTTAACATTTTTGATATGTTGTATATTAATTGAAGAGCACCTTCATTTTCTTCTTGAAGAGGATGAATTTGTGTGAATTCAGGTAATCGAGCAATATATTCGTTGATTTTAGGATTGTATTTCATTGTACAGGAACCCAAGGGGTAAATACCCGAATCGACCCCATAATTTTTCTTGCTTAAATTAACAAAGTGGCGAATTATCTCTACTTCAGGAATATCTGGAATTTGGATTTCATCTCGAATTAAATTTCTAGGAAGAAATTCTTCAATTTTATCACATTCAATATCCAACTTTGGAATAAAATTAGTCTGAGCTCTAGTAATACCCTTCTCAAAAATTAAAGAAGCTTTTTCGTCCATTAGAGTCTCCCCTCCTTACTGTAATTTGCAAGTTCTAAGGCTTTAATAAAATTATCAATGGATTCCCGGGAATTCGATTCAGTTACGCAAACAAGAGCCACATCCTTCATTTCGGGATAATATTTTGATAGGGGAAGTGGAGGAAGTAAATTGAGTTTCATGCATTCTTCAATTAAAGAATCGAGGTTAGGGCATTTTATAATAAATTCGTTATAAGTAGGTTTTGTATTTAACAGCTTATAACCCGAAATTAATTTGATTTTATTCTTTACATAGTGAGCTTTTTGAAAGTTTTGAATAGCGATTTCACGTAATCCAGTTCTTCCTAGAGAAACAAGATAAACTAAAGCGGATAGTGAACATAATGCCTGGTTAGTACAAATATTAGAGCTTGCTTTTTCCCTCCTTATATGCTGTTCCCGAGCTTGTAATGTTAACAAAAATCCTTCTCGATTTCCATTTATCTCTTTAGTTTTCCCAACTAATCTCCCAGGTATCTTTCTTAAAAATTTCTTTCTTGCTGCTAAAATACCTAATCCAGGTCCTCCAAATGAAGGGTTTATTCCAAAAGGTTGTCCTTCTGCCACAAAAATATCAATATCTGTTTCTCCAGGTGGCTTCAGAATACCTAAACAGGTAGGATCGGTCATAGATTGGATTTTTAAGCAATTTGGGGATTTTTCTTTAATTAATTTTGATATAATTAATGTGTCTTCTATATCCCCAAAAAAGTTAGGACTTTGAAATAAAACAGCTGCAATCTCTTTGTTTAATTCGCTTTCTAATTTTTCAATAGGTATAATTTTAAGTACTATATTTTGACCCCAGCAATAAGTCTTAACAACTTCTATGTATTCGGGGTGAACACCTTCTAAAATAATAACTTGGTTTTTTCCTGTGATAATAGATGCCATAATAGCTGCTTCTGCAAGAGCAGTTGAACCGTCATACATACTTGCGTTAGTAACATCCATTTGGGTAAGCCGAGAAATTACGCTTTGATATTCGTAAATTGCTTGTAAATACCCTTGACTAGCTTCTGCTTGATATGGTGTATAAGAAGTATAAAATTCGGAACGACTAGCAACAAAATCCACCAAACTAGGAATGTAATGAAAATAGCATCCTGCTCCTAAAAAAGAATTCGAATAAATTTTATTTTTTTTACCTAGTTCCTTTAAATTTTCCAAAACATCTGGTTCTGACAAACCTTCCGGAAGATTTAGACCTTCGATTATCAAATCTTCGGGAATATCTTTAAATAAGTCATCAATTTTAGAAATACCAATAATTTTAAGCATTTCAGTAATAGTCTTATCATCGTGAGGTATAAAATCCATATTAAACAACTCTAATTTGAAAAATATAAGGAATAAAATTAAAAATTGGATTAAATATTTATTTTTTCTCAGCTGCTACAATTTCTTTATACGCATCAACAGATAATAGTTCGTTAATTTCGGCTTTATTTAAAATTTCTATCTTTACCATCCAACCAGTTCCGTAGGGAGAAGAATTAACATATTCTGGATTATCCGC
>JBHLLM010000371.1:0-3483 GCA_048885575.1 Candidatus Hermodarchaeota archaeon | reverse complement strand
AATCATATAATAATACTGCCTTGTATTTCCAACAGTTAAGTCATCTCTACTTAAATTTATGAAAATGAATTGATTTTTTGAATACTTTTTCACTAATTCTCGAATTTCGCTGTCAAAAGTAGCAGAGAAGAGCATGAATTGGTAATCGCTACGAATCTGATCTAAAATGTACTTCACATCGGGAGAAAACCCCATATCAAACATTCTATCAGCTTCATCAACGACAACAAATCTTATATCGTTTAATTTCAGCTTTTTCCTCTTATACAAATCGATTATTCTCCCTGGTGTTCCAATAATAATGTTTATGCCATTTTCCAATTTTGATATTTGATTGTTTATCGAAACACCGCCATAAATTGGAAGTGACTTTAGTCTTGGGTTACCCAAATCTCTTATAACTTCATATATTTGAGTTGCTAATTCCCTAGTTGGGACTAAAATTAAAGCTTCATTGCGTTTATAATTCAAACTTTCTATTATTGGAAGTACAAAAGCTAAAGTTTTCCCACTACCCGTTCTCGCTTGAGCCATAATATTTTGACCCTTTAAAATTAAAGGTATAGCCTTTTGTTGGACCGGGGTGGGTTTAATTATTTTATTTCTTTTTAATTCTTTAACGTTATGTTCGTTAATTCCTAATTCTGTAAAATTCAATTTATTTATTCACTAAAAAATTCTTTCTTTTTCACTCTTATTCACTTAAATAATACATTTATGAAAGATAAACTTTTCTAAAATTCAGATCTTAGACAAAAATAATATCATTGCTTAATTTCTATTAACATTAAATCCTAAAAACTACATTCTTCGTTAAGTTATCCAATTTATATAATTTTTGAGCAATAAACATTCTTACTTTCTTAGATGTTATCTTTGGATTGTTAAATACTAAATCTTGTACAATAGAATGATATTTTTGACCTTTTTTTGCTAATTCTCTATGAATTTCATTCTCGTAATTATATATTGGAATAGGAAAAGAGAATAGCCTTTTGTGAATATGCCTGCTGGATTTAATCAATTTTATGTTTTTAGATAGGATTGGAGAGTTAAAAATAGATGATAAATAATAAGCTTCGTTTTTTGAATCTGTAGAATAATAGTAATTTTCTGAACAGATAATTATTGCTTTTTCTTCATTATCGATAACCGCTGATTTTAAGCGTGAACCACTTGCGTTATATACAACGATAAATTGCTTATTTTTAACCTGTTTGGTTAATTTATTCCAGTAATTCAAATTTAAAAACAAATTGTTAATTACGCTTGTTTCCTTTTTGTTTTCTTGATAGAATTTATTGACTTTTTCATAAAATTCTAATGCTCGTGGATTTTCTCGTAGATAATTATCGTTCATCTCAAATTCTTGGTTAATTGGTAAAAATACATCTTTGTATTGTTTTATATAAAAAGGGACTAATTCTTTATTTAAAAAAGTTTTAAATCGAAAATTCTTTTCAATTTTTATATTATGGAATGAGTATTTCCATGGATTCTTAGTTCGTGAGTTAGCCTCAGGATCAGAAGAAATATACAAATAATTCTCATCCATTTTTTCAATCTTAAAAAAGACTAAAGTTCTTGGTACTAGGGTCGCTCCTTGAAAAAATTTGGATTTATAATCACTTGGCGAAAGTGAATCTAAAAATTTTATTTCTTCTTCGGGCAGAATAATCTTCGCTCCTTCTTCATCAAACTCTAAACTAGAGTAATTGGTTATTTGTTGAATTTTGAGTTCATTATCATAAATTTTAGTTTTAATTGGGTATTTTTCAAAAATCTCAATCTTAGTATTTTCTCCTATAAATTCTGCTTTTAAACAGATGTACTCTACATTAAATGTGTTATTATTTGGAAAATCCCATATCTCAATCTTATTGAAAATTGAAAACGCACGGAACTTAAAGCAATGATCTCCATTTAAAACGCTTTTAGTAAGTACAAAAAAGATATTTCCTCCCACTTTTAAATATGATAAGGGTATAGCGTAAAAAAAAATCGACGCTAGCTCGATATGCGTGATATATTGGCTTGGAGGTTTAATTCCTAAAGTTTCAGCTAATGTTCGGATTTTAAATTGATACTTTTTGTTAATAATATCTTTATAAGTCAACCAAGGGGGGTTACCAATAATTATGTCAAACGAATTATGAAGTTCTGATAACTCTATTACTGAATCTTTATCGTATTGATTAGGAAAAAGAGCATCTACTAAAAAAATATTAATTTTAGGAAGTTCGCTTATCTTCACTTCGTAAACTTCAATAAGTAATATTAAGATGTTTATTTTTGCTGTTAATGTTGCCAACGGGTTGATATCAAATCCGTAAATATTTTTTATTGCTTCAAACTTCAGCTTTTTTTCGATATCAGAATTCAATATTTTAATTATAAGCTCTATTAAAAAACTACCAGAACCACAAGAAGGATCTAATGTTTTTATTCCAACCCTATAGACATCGTTAATCATTTCTTTAACTAAGTTTGATGGTGTATAAAATTCACCTATCTTATGTCTCGTGATAACAAGAAAAAATTGCTGGTATAATTCCTGAAATATATCTTGGGGGGAAAAGCAAGAATTATTTAGCAGTATCTCTATCTGGGTAATAATATCTAATTCTAAATCAGGACAGAAAAAATATTTTAATTCTTGCAAATAATACAGTTCAATGAAATCTTTTTCTTCGAGTTTCTCAGCTTTGACTTTCATTAAAATCTTCAATATTGAGGCAAAGTAAGAGTGCTTAAGAAAAAGGGAGTCATTAATTTCTTTACCATATATATTTTCAAAAACTGATTTCCAAAGTTGATACTTTTTTTCAAACTCTATCTTTTTCAAATTTTTTTGCTTTATTAGAAACTTCGCAGTTTCGTTATAAATCTCTGATTTTAAACCAAAAAACTTGGATATTTTCTTAGAATCAATTATTTTTTTGTTTTCGACCATTCTCTATCAAGTATAAAATCCCAATCCAATTTATCAGTAGATTTAGAAATACTACTTTCATTTAATTCTATAGAATTATCTTCCTTATTTTTATCTTTAATTAATTTCGTGTTATTAAAAACTTTTGTCATCTAAATAAGCTCTCTGACTCCTTTCTATAATTTTATAAATAAAATCAAAACTAAGTTTATTTAACCTTTATAATTAAATAATAAATCGATTATTTATTTCCCTCTCATAAATGAAGGAAGCATCAAGTTAAAAATCTCTACTATTTTTCTAAGTTTTGTTGCTTCTCTAATTGATGTAACAATTAATATTGATTTTTCTAATTCTTCTTTAACTAAAGATCCTCCTGAGTATAAAGCTTCCTCCATATTAAAAACTAATAAATATCTGACATTGGGATTATTTATAATCTTAATTCCAGATGTTGCCTTCAAATCGTCATATATTTCCTGAAAATCTTTTGGAATTCCTCCTCTATCGTTGGTAATTATTAAAATCGGGATTCCCTTTTTAGGTAGCTT
>JBHLLM010000370.1:0-3484 GCA_048885575.1 Candidatus Hermodarchaeota archaeon | reverse complement strand
TCCTAAATAAAATGGGTTTTTTATTCAAGTTTTTATTGGTATTCATTAATATTAAAATTCTGTCTTTATCAAATTGTACGATTATTGGCTCTATTTAAGAATTAAATATTGATTGTTTAAAATTAACCTAATTACATTAAGGGATATTTGTGGGATAAATTGAATCAAAACTTTTATTAAATACAAATTTTTAAGAGATTAGAAATTTTAAGTATCTAGAAAAAAAAATTATATTATTAAAACGGGAAAATTAAAATGGAAGATGTAGTACAAACGGCAAAGGACCATTTTGAAGGATTGGTCAGAGCTCAATTAAAAAGAATTGAGGATTTAAAGAAAGGAGCGGATTGGATTGACTACTCAACATTGAAACCAATTATAATTGGAGTAGCTGGTGGAGATTATATTGGTCCAGAAATTACAAAACATGCCGAAGATATTCTAAAGTTCCTATTAAAGGAAGAAGTTGAAACAGGTAAAATTCAATTCAATGATATCGTTGGATTAACAATTGAAAATAGAGCAAAGTTAATGAAAGCAATACCAGATGATGTTTTAGTTGAGTTAAAGAAATGCCATGTGATTCTTAAGGGACCTACCCATACTCCTTCATCAGCTGACCTTACATCAGGTAAATGGCCAAATCTAGAAAGCGCAAATGTTTCAATGCGCAGAGAATTAGATTTATTTGCTAATGTTCGCCCGGTAAAAGTTCCTGAATTGGGTATTGATTGGATGTTTTTCCGAGAAAATACTGAAGGAGCTTATGTATTAGGATCAAAAGGAATTCAAGTAACAGAAGACTTAGCTTTTGATTTTTGTGTTCATACAAAACAAGGTACTGATCGAATCCTACGATTAGCTTTTGATTACGCTAAAAAGACTGGAGCTAATAGAGTATCGTTAGTTACTAAAGCAAATGTCGTTAAGACTACGGACGGAATGTACTTAAATATGGCGAAAAAGATAGCAAAAGAAGAATATCCAGAGATTAAGTTTGATGATTGGTATATTGATATCATGGCAGCAAAGTTAATCGATCCTGAACGTCAAAAAGAATTTAGAGTATTTGTGGCTCCAAACTTATATGGTGACATAATAACTGATGAAGCTGCGCAAATTCAAGGTTCTGTAGGAACCGCTGGCAGTGCAAATATTGGAAAACGATATGCAATGTTTGAAGCAATTCATGGTACTGCACCTAGAATGGTTGAAACGGGAAGAACGAAATATGCAGATCCAACTAGTATCATTAAAGCTTCTGCTATGCTCTTAAATCACATAGGGTTTATTGAAAAGGCTAGAAAACTTGAAATGGCATTAGAAATATGTGCTTTGTATGAGAAAAAGTTAAAAGTTACTGGAAGAGATACAGGGGCGACAGGTGAAGAATTCGGCAAATATATAATGCAAACATTACAAGATCCTGAGCTTGAAGAAAAATGGAATAGTTATCAAAAGTAAATATATAATTTGATACAAATATTTTGTTCAAATTTAAAAGTTTTTTTATAATTTTTACCTAAAAATATAGTAATAATTGTGAAGTTTTAAATATAATCGAATTCATTAACGATTTCATAGTGCTGCGAAGTCTTATCGTGTCTTAAAAGGACATTTTGCGCTTTTTGAGGGACATAGGATTTCTCATATCTCTCACCTGCAAATTCTTTAACAGCACTCAAATCATCGAATATCATTATAGTGATAAATTCAACTTCATTTTCCAAGGAACGCCTTAAAAGACTTATTTTTTTATATCCTTTAATATTTCTATTTTCGATGGACGGAAAAATTTCATTTCTAAGTAAGTCTTCATATGTATTAGCATTTTCAAATGAGGTCCAACCATGCCAGATTCTTGCTATCATTTTTAAAACTCTTCAAGCGTTAAATTTTAATGTTCTATTATGAAAAATTAAAAAAAAATGGAACAAACTATTTGAATTTCTTCTTTATTACTACTATAGAGCATACGCTAGTAATTCCAATCAACATTATAAGTGGATATCCAGAAATAACTCCTGGGGACTCAACTCCCTTCATATTATAGTAATTGTAATACGAACTGTCTTCTACATGTTGCCAATAATCAATGGTTGAAAATACCCAAAAATTTGAGCCATTAATATAACCTAAAGTACCATAACCTCCGACTATGATTCCCAACTCTTCATTCGAGTTATAATGTTCAAGTTCTACTTTTGGTATAGAAAATTCAAACATCCTATGATCTGTTGCATTATTAGGGCTTGATCCAAAACTCCAATCTAGTTGGTATGAAGTTATAGTAGAATGGGGAACCCAAATGTTTCCCGCATAGTTAGTATAATTCCTGTACACATTAAAATCGAGTCTTTCTAAACGAGTAGAAAAGGGAGAAGAATTATTTGCATATAAACTGAATTGGAGTTTATTATCAACAGTCAAATTAGCTAAGCCATAATCATGAAGTTCTAGCAAGTAGGAATTTTGATTATTGAGAGAGATTACTTGTTGAGGATCATCCAATGCTGGTAATGTACTGTCACTATTCCATAAAATAAGTTTATGTTCATCGATAGATACGCTATGTTCAGTTCCCACCCTTATTTGTATTCTTTGGATATCGCTTATTTCATCCGGAAACGGATACCAATTAGAGAGGTCAACTGAGAAATTCACCCAAAAGATATCATAAGCCCCTACTGGTTCTGAAGTAATGTTCACAAAATCTGGTGTCCACCAATAGGTCAAGAAATCAGCAGTCCCGTTAAGTTTTCCATAAGTAGGTATAATTTCGGTGTCATCATTTACATGTTCCGTATATATTCCAGCATCTTCTGAATAATACTTCCAAGGTTGATTCTCCTCAACATCATGTATCAAAGTTTCTACTCCATTATCAAAAAAGGTAACCCAATCGAAATAATTATCAAATGTTCTGTTTGCAGTATTTAACCAAACACCAATCCATTCACCAGTTTCATTGTCAGATCGATCACTACATAAATCAAGTGCTAAATAGATATTATTTAAATCTTCTCCTAAATATAATACATTCTCCCCATCTACATTAATCTTTCCATTGAAATCTGGTGTATTATCTACATCTAAATAGAAGTTAATTTTCCAATCAGCACCACTCCATTCACTTTCATTAATAATCCCATCAATAACAACATTGTTCATTGGGGGGTTAGCAGCAGAATAAATGCTAAATAGCACAAGATTAAGTATTATTATTGGAATAATTAGGATTTTTGATTTATATTGTCTCATTTTTTCTTAGCTTTAATGAATAAAATTTTGTTAATATAATTATTCCTAATCACATTTTTATGCATTTTGGAAAATCGTTCCTAGAAGTATTTACAGCCTTAAAATAAGAGTATCCACAAATGTAGAATCACTAACATCTTTTATTCTTCAGGTATCATGTTTAGATAGAAATGTCTCGATTTCTTTGATAAACTGCAAAGTCTCTTGCTCAATTTGTTTTGAT
>JBHLLM010000369.1:0-3485 GCA_048885575.1 Candidatus Hermodarchaeota archaeon | reverse complement strand
GAACAAGAGATTATCGAATTGAAAATTTCAGATATATCCGTACCAATTGATACTAAAGTTACTCCAATTATTAACGGTGATATTCCTAATGCCGTAGCAAGCATTGCTGAGTGTTTTACAGCGAATTTACTTGAAAAAATTATAAGAGCAATACCTCCTACAAGAATGAATATAGCTAAAAGTAGAACGATCATTGAATTCTATCCTCTTTAAAAATTTCTTACATTAAACGGATTCCAAAAAACGAATTTTCAGATTACGTTGCAATCTGAATAATTATTTACTAAATATATATATTTTACGAACAAAAATTAAAAATTATAATATTTTCCAATGTCCTCAAATTTGTAAGTTGCATAGGTCCAAGTACGTATCTTGCGCAGGTATCGTGAGTACATTTTCCATGTCCATTTCAATTTTGCTTGAGATTGATATATTTCTAACCAGTCATTTAAAATTTTAGCTGTATCTTCATCGATCGTAAATATAAATTGCTTTTCTTTTGAATCTTCTTCAAATTTTCCATAGGAAGCAATAAAATAAATAAAGTATTCAATATTTGTTAAATTAAGCTCTATAGTAGCACCTATTGCGATATCGTGGGTAGCTTGATGATCAACATGACGATTATGAGTGCTTGGTAAAACAATTCTATCTGCATCTTTAATTAATGGCATTGCTTTTTTGATCCCTTCGTATACATATTTCTGGCCTTCAGCGTCGTGGAAATAAAATAAGTGGTGATTTTCTGAAGGAAGCCCTAGAAATTTTATTGATTGCTTAGCTTCGTTAATTCTCATTTCGGCAACATCGTCTTCTGTCATAATAGCAACATCTTCTGAAATAAGGTCATCACTAGCCCTATAACACGCCCTTCCATCTGTTACTGTAACCACATGAATATCATTTTCTCCTTCTTTTATCCAATCTAAAAGAATAGGTCCAGGACCAAATAATAAATCGTCGGGATGAGGTTCAAAAATTACTATTTTCATTTTTTTAATTATTATATAGTAGAATAACTAAATACATAATAAAGATTACAAAAAATTTTTGTTTTTATATTAAAAAAATTGCTAAGTGAAATGTTATGACTGAACAGAAAGAAAAAGAAGTTAGGGAGAATTCAATTCCGATAATGATAAGTTATGGCGCGTATCAAACTTTCTCGCAGTGGATAACTGGTGCTTTTGGCCTTTACGTTTTCTTCTTTTACGAGGTAGAAATAGGTTTAAACGTTGGAATTGCTGCTGTTGCTTTAATAATATATTCAATTTGGAACGCTGTGAACGATCCGTTGATTGGTTATATTATGGAGCGAATTCACATGCCGTGGGAGAAGAGATGGGGAAAACGCTTTCCGTGGGTGTTCTTAGGGGCGATACCTTGGCTCTTTTCGTATCTAGCAATATTCTTAGTTCCCTTGAGTTGGCACCCGGTAAATGATCAGTGGTTGATCTTTACATGGTTTGTAATTATGCTTGTTCTATACGACACATTGTTCACTTTATGGAATGTAAATGCCACGGCACAGTATCCTGATAAATTCAAGGGAATTTCTGAACGTAGACTAGCAACAGGCATTGGAACATTAATGGGAATGGTAGGGATCGCACTAGGTTCAATAATTCCCCCAATGTTTACTGAAAGGGGTGTTCCTGAGACATATCGGATTATGGCTTGGGTGGGTGTAGGAATAGGTATGATTCTTTTCTTTTTAATGTTACCTGGCACCAGAGAAAATCCGAAGATGAGAAACAGATATCAAGAATATAGGACCATCGCAAAAGAGATCGAAAAAGAACCATTCTTAAAAACAGCAAAGAAGGCACTGGGGTATAGGCGATTCATGTTAAAAGTGATTTATTTCTTTGGCTATCAAGGGGCAGTTGCACTTTTATCGGCATCCGGACCTTATATGATTGCATATGTACTCCAAGAGCCATCGGGTACTCTAGGTTTGCTTATGGCCCTTATGCTTGTAGGTGCTCTAGTTTCTATGCCGATTTGGACCATAATTGCTCAAAAAGTAAATAACAATAAACGAATGAGTTTAGTAGCAGGAATAGTTATGGTTCTCACCTTTTTACCAATATTTCTAGTAAATGGTCTTGTGTTTTTTATGATCGCACTCTTTTTATTTGGTATAGGTCTTGGTGGGCAATGGTTTATGGACCCTCCAACAATGGGAGACGTCCTTGACGACATAGCTGTGAAAACTGGAAAGAGAGAAGCTGCGATTTATTATGGGTTCCAAGCTTTTTTTATTAGATTAAGCGGTTCATTTCAAGCATTGATATTTGCTATTGTTCATATACTAACGGGTTTTCCAGCGGGAGTGACAAGTTACGCACAATTAGTAGCTGAGAGTCCAACATTAGAGTTAGCCTTGTTTGGAATTCGTGCTCATGCAGCTCTTATTCCCGCAATACTGGTACTTATAACCTTCTTCATTTTCTGGAGATGGTATGATTTGACACCAGACAAGGTAGCTGCAAATAAGGCAAAATTAAAAGAACTTGGTTTATAAATACTAATTAATTTTTTTTTATTATTTCTATTAAAAAACAATAATTAACAGAAAATAAATGGATATCATTAGAAGAATTGAAAATTTTAAGTTAATACCTGTAGCTGTAATTGAAAAAGAAAAGAATGTCATACCTTTAGGAACAGTTCTTTTGGAAGCCGGTTTACCAGTTATAGAAATTACATTCCGAACTTTGTCAGCTGCAAAATCTATCTTGTTGTTGAAAAATGAGTTTCCAGATATAATAATAGGTGCAGGTACTATTCTTAAAGTAGAACAAGTTAAAGCTGCAGTTAAAGCGGGTTCTCAATTTATTGTCACTCCAGGATTTAATCCAAGTGTAGTTGATTATTGTATCAAAAAAAATATAATTATTGTTCCAGGGATTAATATTCCTTCTTTAATAGAGTGGGGATTGGAGAGGGGACTTGATACCTTCAAATTTTTCCCTGCTAACCTTTCAGGAGGAATAGAAATGCTTAATGCATTATCGGGGCCATACCCCATGGTCAGATTTGTGCCGACTGGTGGAATAAACGAAAAAAACTTGATAGATTACCTTAAGCTAAAAAACGTTATAGCATGTGGAGGAAGCTGGATTGTAAAAAAAGATTTAATTTCTACGGGTAATTTTGAAAAAATTAAAGAATTAACAAAAAGTGCACTCTCACTTATAAAATCAAAACTTTAAAGTCCTGTTTTAAATCACATTTCTAATAGTTCACCAACGCCAATAAATATCTTCAGCGTGTCCTAACATATTTTCGATCGTAATTTTTTCTCCATTATCAAGAACCACTTCACCAGAATATAAACCATGGAGTAGCGACGAATTTAAATAAATTAATCCGAAATTTAGTTTTTCTCGATGAGGGATTATTGGATCTAAAGTCATATTAAATCTGTTGTCGTTGCTCGTAAACTTCCAAGGTTTAGCAGGATCTCTGTTCTCGTG
>JBHLLM010000368.1:0-3493 GCA_048885575.1 Candidatus Hermodarchaeota archaeon | reverse complement strand
TTATCAAGCCTACTATTCTTTAAAGCCGATTATCAGTAATTGGAATAACAATTTTAATGGTAAAATAAATCCTATAATATTAAATCCACCAAATCTAAATGTACTAAACAAAAGTTTTAGTTACGATCTCATAAATAACTCTGATTACTACGAAATAAAACATATCTCTGGAAACGATGAGGAAGGTCACTCAATTTCTTTTGAATTTTCACCTGCAATTCCAAATTTGTTATCTTTGAGAAGCAAATCAAAAATGAGAGGTAAATTTTCGTGTATAATTGATAAAAAGATATGGATTTTTGCGGGAAAATATTATTTAAATCGTACAGGAGATACTATTCTGTTTAAAATTACACCAACCAAAGGATGGCAACCATTACCTGGTAAATTGTGGCTAAAATCTTATAAATGGACTTCAAAAATAGAAATTCGAGATATTGGAAATATTATTATTAATTCTTACTGGCGAAGAATAAACGGATGAGATTTTGCTTAGGATTAATTCTAACAGATTATAAATTGATTAATTAAGCGCGTTAAGGACTTTATCTTATCCTCATTTTTTTATTAAGATATAATTTAATAAAACTTTCTATCTGGAATAGCCTTAACAATTTCTCGAATTTTTTTTTTCATTTCATTAAATATCTTAAGTGAACTAGCAAATTTATTCTTTAATCCATGTTTAAGATTCGTATAAAGAAATGATTCCAATGATTCTAGATTTTCGATATTTCCCTCTGTAATGCAATATAAATAGTATTGGTTTTCGAGTTTTTTAATCGATAAAAAATAATATTTTTGAAAGCCTGCTTTTATTGAAATCCATCTTGGATATCCTTTCATGTTTGCAATAATGCTTGCTAAAATGGCTTCAATTCTTGCAGTCAAAACTGATTCGCTAAAATCAATAACTCTTTTAACTAATCGAGAAACATTCTTTTCAGAATCAGAATAAATATGGGAATGATCTCCAAATTTTAGAATATTTTCTTTATCTAAAAGAAGTGAAATAACACCAACCGATTCAGAAGATAATCCGAAATAATGTAATCTAAGCCAATTATCTATATAATCAAAATTTGGTTTCTTGAATTTAACTTTTGATCCTACTTCTTCTTCTATGTAGTTTAAGAATATATTCATTTTAATTGAAATCTCACGCTTTTCAATTTTAGCTAATTTTTCAATATTAATTTTATCCTTTAATAATACATCATTAAAAAACATTGAAATTTGTTTAAATATCCAATAGCTCTCTTTATCTGAAAAATTTCCTATGAGAATGTGTATGATTCTATTTTTTTCAAAAAAACGAGCGATTAGCTTTTTCTCTTTTACTTCCTCCTCGTTTTCTAAAAATATCAACATTTTATCAAGCGTTCCAGACAATGTTCTCGTAGAAATATAGTCTAAATTATTTGTTAACTCCAAAAAGTATTTCCATTTTTTATCGTTATAATATATCGGAATTCTATCTTTAGAAACAATTCCGTAAAAATGTAAGTTCTTATTAGGAACCTGAGAAGTAGTTTTCTCTTTTGTTCTTTTAACCTTTTTACTCGATACAATTTTTAAATCTTTTGTTTCTACTTCTTTAAAGAAATCATTCTTCTCGTATACACATCGAAAAAGGTTTATCGAAAAATGATCACAATTTCTACAGATACAATCTTCGTGAAAAGGTGCTACAAGAATCTTTCCACAATGTTCACATTTTACCCTTGTATAACTCCTGTTTTTATTTTCCATTCTCCGTTCTCTTATACAACCACTGTAGCTATTAATAAATTCATGTTCTACAAATATTTAAATTTGCTTTTAACTACCTCTGTATTTTTTCATTAAAAAAAAAATGATATGAAACAAAAATGATTATAATGATTCATTTAAGGTAATTATGATAACAAAATTGGAACTTAAACTGGCGAAGAATTATTATAACATTATCAACTCTTCTTACCTATATGCTCTGTTTCCCATTCTATACATTTATCCATTAGTTTACCGATCTCTTCAATATTAGCTTTTTTATTGAAAGCAATCTTCTTCATAATATAAAAAAACTCGGCATAAATCTTTTTATTCGAAACCATAGGTTAACTACTTTAATTATTGAATTCTTATCAATTTGAGACTTTTTAGAGACATCTTTTAAGTTAAAATCTGGGTTTATACTGCGTTTTTTACAAAAATAATTATAGTCTAATTTTTGTCTATTAATTATTATTCTGATTTTTTAAAAAGCTTTATTTTGCTTGTAAAATGCGATTGTTTTAGAACGCCGAAATAAATCAGCGTTAATATCTCCATCTGTAATCATTGTATTCACAATATGCATCACAAGATCGTGATCTGATTCAGTTTTTTCTGAAATTTCTTTCACTGAAGTTATAGTAAACTTATCTGACATATCAATAACAATTTTTTTAATATTTTCAATTTCTTTCTCATTTGGTTTAAGAATTAAGTAAATTAGGAACACCTGAATGCCAAAATATAAAAATAATACAAAAATCCTCAAGATAAATACACGATTTGATATAAACATATCATTAATATCGCAAATCATGTAGAAACAAAATCCAATTATTCCTGAAATTAGTGCCTTTTTGACTTTTAACAGAAAGATAAGTGTAATTGAAATTATAATAATAGTTGCGTGTACTAAATTGAAAAATGGTTCAACATTGAAGAAAAATTGTGTAATTTGGGGAAGAGTATCAATTATAGAGACATCATATAATCTATTTGTGAACACAAACCATGTTAAAACTAGAAGGGTTATGTTAATAATTCCAAAAGCATAAATATTCTTTTTTTTCAGAATAAATCATCCTCATTCTTCTTGGATATTATGCTTTTCGTAGTGACTCACTTCCCAATCTTTGAAAGCTGCCATAAGTTCATCAATTTCATCAATATTAGCTTGTTGATCAAACGAAACTGTGTTCGTACTTTTAAAAAAATCTGCATATATTTCTTTATTCATTATCATACTGTTTAAAACTCCGATAATTGAATCTGAATCATACCCACATGTTTCGGAAATTTCTCTAACTTCTAATCTAGTAAATTTAGTTCCAAGATCTAAAACTACTTTTTTAATTTCAAACATTTCTTCAAATGTCAAATCTTTTTTCTTAGATCTTAAGAATATATATACTAAAATATTTACAATTAAAGTTATTATCCAAAAAAGATCAATAAAAAGTGTCTCTAGAAACAAAATGTCGTAAAGAAAGATAAAAATAAAGTACGTAATGGTTAAACCGTAAATTATGTTACCAAAAATTCCAAAAATTATTATTTTTCTAACTTTTAACCGATATAGATAAAAACATGAAATTAAGATAAACAAAAATCCAAATGGATAAAGATAATAAACAAATAGATTGAAAAAGTAGAGGCTATTGATCCCAAAATTCTCTAATATGTAAGAAAAATAGCTTCCCTGATGTAATAGAAGAGCTTCAATATTTATTAAATACAT
>JBHLLM010000367.1:0-3502 GCA_048885575.1 Candidatus Hermodarchaeota archaeon | reverse complement strand
TTTCTAATTATGTATTCTATTTGGTCTATTTTTGGGAAATTTATTACCTCAATAGGTATTTTTTGAATTCCTAGCTGGTCTGGTATTTTTTTATTTAAATTAAAATCAACTAAGTGCTTTACTTTCCAGATTGTAGAATTATTGGAAGATTGAACTTTACCTGCTTTTAATAGCTTTTTATGTTTCTTAACAAAATCATTATTAACAAACTCCAAGTCGTAATTAATATGGATAGAATCCTCTAAAGAATAAGGTGTGTATTTAAAAATTCGATCGTGATACGAATATGGAAAACTCGTATCGGACTCCCATAAATAATGGTCGTTCACACCTTCCATGATTTCTTCAATATAACCACTTTGTATAGAACCTATCAAGTAAGTATCTGCCATACAACCGTAAACTTCGAAAGAATTTCCATATTTTGAATTAATCTTCATAACTTTATCTCTTCGAGAAATAGGTTCACTCATCGGATTCTCAATTTCGATTAACACAGTTGCGTCTTTGGATGGAGAATCTTCCTTCTTATCATATTCAGTTCTAATATCGTCTCCATTGTATAAAACTTGAGCTAGGGCTGAAAGCCAAGCGTCTCGAACATTTTTTTTAGAAATAAAAATTACTTGAGCCATATTCTTAAACCTTCAGAGATTCATTAAAATTCTTATTTTTATAATATTAGAATCTAATTGTTAAAACCTTAACAAAACTAATTTTATTAAATTGGGTAACCCTCAATTAAATTGAATGGTGCTAATTGAGTTTATCCGATAATTTATTCGAATTTTTATATATAATTACCAACAATATTTAATATTGGTAATTATTTAATCTTCTTAGCATTTTTTAAAAGTTTGAAAGTGGTCTAAAAGTGATATCCCTAAAGTTTAGGTTTGAACCGCCTTTTAATGAAATTACGAAAGGTACAAATAAAATCATTACATTCGACCACGAACTAACAGTTGAGGAATTATTAGAATTCTTTAAAGAACACTTTGGCGAGAAATTCTATGAATTACTTTGGGATAAAAAAAACAGAGATGAGTTTAGTTCTTTTCTTTCAATTATCATAAACGGCAGAAGTTATCGGGACGAGAATTTCTTAAAAACAATATTGAGGGATGGAGATGACATCGCTTTTTTATATCTTTATTTTGGAGGCTAATCATAAGAAAACAAATCATAATAATAAGATTAACCACATACCAAAACCAGTTAAAATTGGATTTAAAATGTTATCCGAAACATGATTTGCAAAGAAATCAACTACTAAAAATAAGATTGTTGATACTATAGCCATGAGTAAGATTTTTACGATACTTATAGGCATCCAAACATAATATAAATTCATTACTATTAAAACAATTAGAAATGAAGTTACACCCCCAGTTATAAATCCTTCGATCGTTTTGTTAGAACTTTCTTTAAGTCTGTGAGTTCCATATTTTTTACCTATTAGACATGCAGCGGCATCAGCCCCCGTGGTTATTAATGCAACTGAAGCTAGAATCGGAAATGGAGCAAAAATGAAGGGTACTAAAGACAAAACAAGAGGAGTTGAAGCTATAAAAGTATTAAGCTCCTCAGGCCTCATGGACAAAAACCAACGCTTAGCCCAATTTGGAAGCATATAGAATTTGTTTAGGCGAGCAAGATCAGCAACTTGGAACATTATAACAAACCCTAATCCTATCGTAATTATTAACCAATGAGAAAAGCTATAATTATCTAAATTCCATTGGCTTAAAATGCCTAAATTATCAAGAATGGTCCCTAACGACCAAAAAAAAAGAATTACAAATGTAGTAAACAAATGTAAAAATTTCCTTCCGAATTCGCTCTTAAATTCGTCAAGCCATCTTTTCTTCACCTTTATACAATAAAGATTATAATCCCGTTTGGCCATAATTTCAGGATTTTTTTTAGAAATAATTGTGTTATATAGCAAAGTGGTAATCCATGCACCCATCTCAATTAAAAATAGTAAAGAAGTTAGAAACCATAAGAAATTCAATGAGTTGAAGGGTAAATATGGCGAATGAGATTGGATCATAAAAGGAAAAAGGAATCCTGCCATTAAAAACAAGATCGCTATTAATATTTCGTTTAAAAACAAGTGAGCTTGAATCTTTTGATTTCTATTTTTTATAACATAGATGAATGTTAAAACAGAATAACCTATAAAAATCATAGAAGTCGGTAAATAATTCATCTTTAATCCAAATATTTAAGTAATTTTAAAATCAAATCCAAGTTAAAATGATCGTATAATAATCGAAATTAAAAAAGAACCTTACAAACAGAAATATAAGGCTACTACCGAACGGGATAAGTAAATTATCAGATATATTGAGAGGTTTATTTGTAAAAACATCAAAAAGAAAGAAGGTAAAAGTGAAAATTATAGCCCAGTAAATACCAATAAACAAAGTACATATAATAAAACACACAATTACTCCAGCAATGCTTCCTTGCCAAGATTTTTCTTTATTCCATTTAATTTTATTCTTTCCATATCTTATCCCTACTTGGCTGGTTGCTAAATCAGCGAGAGAACTCATTCCTAAAATCGTTAAAAACACCATCGGTGGCGTAAGTAAGGCAGCAACCATCTGACCGATTGCAAAAAGGAGATATGTACCATAACTTCTTTTTTCTTCTTCACAGAGTACAATTTTACATAGAAAATTAAAAGGAAATCCAAAATTTTTAGCTTTTCTTGTGAATTCATTTGCTATTACTATAAAACAAAATCCATAAAAAAAAAAAAATAAAAGATAGTAAAACCAACCTAACGAAAATAAAACCGTGCTTACACTACCTGGTTCGGTTATAATAGTTATAAACAAAAGAAGCATGTTATTATTATCTGGAATCATCCCATTAGTTGAACCTATTAGATCTTTTATAATGATAACTCCTATATACCAAATGAAAAGCAAACCAATAAAGATAAGAACATGAGGGATTTTTCTATATGTATCAGCTCTTATTTTACTTCTCTTATTTGATTTTTCTTCTATCGACCTCCAAAACCTCGAAAAATCCTTGTTTTTAAAAATTCTTTTAAATAAAAACAAAAGAACCGATGAGATCAAGACGACCACTCCAATAATAAGTAAAGGGAGTCCAAAGGAAAGAGAAAAGATCGGTATCGTAGAGGAATATAGCGTTGGATCCTGAGACATTAACAAAACGACAATTATAACAATAAAAAAAGTTAAAAATAAAGCGCTAAATCCTAAAATATTATTAAGTACATCTTTTTTATATGAAAAATGCATATAACAAAATAATACAACTAAATATGAAAATAGCATTAATAGAAACCAATAAAGAAACTCTGTCATGGATAGTTCAAATTTATAAATTAATTCCTTATATTAATGATTGTGGTTTCATTCTTTAAATAAACTATTTTACATTTACAATTATGAAAAAAATCATATTAGCGTCTAAATCTAAGGATCGATCAGAATTATTTGCTAGGTTAAATATC
>JBHLLM010000366.1:0-3534 GCA_048885575.1 Candidatus Hermodarchaeota archaeon | reverse complement strand
TTCTGACAAAAAACTACATTAGTTCCGATTTCTTTCAGTTTAATAACGCGGGATTTTAGCATATTCGCTTCTTCTTCAATAAATTTGTTGATCTGATCTGGTGTTTGTATTCTAATTTCTGCATCAAATTCTGTTTTTTCTACTTCAAGGGACGAACTAATTAACGCAATTTTTGCGTTTTTTACTGATTTTGGCATCATTGGATGTACTATCTCTTTATCAACGATTATTCCGTGGATAAGATCTGTATCTAATAAGCTCTTTCCCTCTTTTTTAATCACCTGAATTTGATCTAGATCGACCAAAGTACTTTCTCCGCGTTTTTCTTTAATTTGACTTACGGCATTAACTGCAATGTTAGCAAAATGATTTTTTACCCCACTGATCAATTTACTGTTCATAGAAGTCTCAGCAACCTTTAATAGTGTATTGGTATCGTTAATATCTATTTTTGTAGCTAATTCATACAATATTTTTTTAGACTTCACTAAAGCTTTTTTATATCCTCTAAAGATTATTGAGGGGTGAACTCCTTGTTCAATTAATTCTTGAGCAAGATTTAATAATTCTCCAGAGATAATTACACTGGTTGTTGTTCCGTCTCCAACTTTATCATCTTGCGTTTTAGCAACTTCAACAATCATTTTTGCTGCAGGATGTTCAACATCAATAGTGTCTAGGATTGTTGCCCCGTCGTTCGTTATAGTAACATCTCCTAAAGAATCAACGAGCATTTTATCCATTCCTTTTGGTCCTAGTGTTGTTCTTACAGCTTCTGCTACCGCTTTAGCGGCAGATATATTATTTCTTTGCGCATCTTTTCCTTGTTTTCTCTCCGCACCCTCTTTTAATATAAGGATTGGAACACCGGATAATTGTGCCATTTTAATTTCACTTTTTCCTAAATTTTTAATTATTATTTATATAATGATCTCTAAGTCATAAAATTAAAAAAGTTTACGAAAATGCATTTTTACAAAATTTCTATGAGAATTTGTTTTTTAAAAGTGTTATAAATACAATGATTTCATTTTCTTATTTTAATTCGGTTCGTTAAAGTATTATTCTAAATACTTCCAAATTATATTGTATAAATGTAATGATAAGATAAATGTATTAATTGATATTAATCTAAAAACTCTTCAAATCTTCATTTCAATCCACATAATTTAAAAATAGCAATAAAGAAAATTAAATTTGGCCAGCTTTTTTATATCTTCTTTGAATATGATTAAACTCTATTCTTTAAAATAGTGTGTAGTTTATAACTTTTTAATCTAAAAAAGTTAAAATGGCAATTATTTTTTCATTTTTTTCTGTTTTATGTTTTCTGATAACTCTAATACATTACTTTTACAGAAAAAGAGGATTCTATTTCTTAAAATTAAAATATATCATTTTACCTCTGTTTTTAATTACCTTTATTTTTCTGTTCATTGATGTACCTATGTTTTTATTAAAAGACTCTAATTACATATTAGAGAATTTTAATGATTATGTTATAGAAGTTTTTAATTTTAATATTTCTGTAATCTTTCTCTGTAGTGCGATTGTCTTTTATTTCTTGAATCTATTCAAAGCTGATAAAAATATAATAGATTTAGAAAATCCCTCATACAAAGCTTCGAAAGATGGTTCAGTTAAAATTGGAAGAATTATGAAGGGAGACTCAAAAAAATACAATTTTGCTCTTTCACTTAAAGATCTGGAGAAGCATATGTTTATTTGTGGATCAACTGGAACTGGAAAAAGTAATTTTATCCAAAATTTCTTAATTAACTTTACCAGATATCACGAAAAACCATTCTTTTTAGTAGAGTTTAAGGGAGAATATCATTTCTTGCAAGATAAAGTAAAAGATTTGATTATACTCTGGCCAGGAGAAAATTTTTCAATTAATATTTTTGATCCGTTAGAGGCTAATCCGAAGATTCATGCAGAAAGGATTTTTGATATTCTAAAAAGTGGACAACTCCTAGATGATAATGCTGAATACTCGCCTCAAATGGAGAGAGTTTTAATTGAAATTCTAACAACAGTTTGTGAGAATAAAAATATGCAAAGTTGGGAGGGTTTTGAGAAAAATTGTAAGACTTACCTTGCTAATAACCAAGATAAAATTCCAATGCTTAAACAAACTCTAATTAGTCTAAAAAATAGAATAAGACGATTCTCTATAGGGCCGATGAAAGCAATCTTTGATACAGATACAACTCTACCGATATCAAATCTTTTTAATCAAAAGGTTATATTAGATTTGAGCTCAATTATACGTCTTGGTGGAGAAAAAGAAGATGCTCTCTTCTTTTTAAATATGGTGTTGAAATATTTATGGGATAGAAATCTAACCAAGGGAGCTAATAATTATAATGGAATTAATCATATAACCATCATCGAAGATGCACAATATTTTGCGCCCCAAGATATATCAAAGAAATCAAAGCTTACATCTTATTTAGAGGATATTGCACTTCTGCAAAGAGGTACTGGAGAATGTTTAATAACTATCGCAACTCGACCAAACATTAGTAAAGAAATATTAGCTAACAATGGGGTCGTTTTAACTTTTAAAAACCACATTGAAAAAGACATCATGTGTGAACTTCTTAATTTGAATCCTGAAAAAAAGAATTATCTGTCTATACTAGAAGAAGGTTATTGTATTATACGGGTAAATTCAATTAAAGAACCTTTTTTACTTGGAATTCCCTACATCAAAAGAGGTACGATAACTGTTTCAGATATTAATAGAAAAAATCAACAGATTCTGGAGAATAATCAAATAAAAATAGTCTTAAAACCTTTCAAAAGTATTAAAGAATCAACTCTTAAGTATCCTGAGTATCCAAAACTTCCTAAAAACAAAAATAATAGTAGTTTTAAATTATATAATGAAGAAAAAGAAGTTGTCCTCCTTTTAAACAAGAATAGAGCTTTAAGTAAAAATGATTACGATAATTTTAAGGCATTTATAAATAAATTATATAGTGACCAAGAAAAAAACAAATAAATTTTAAGACATTAGGATAATTGTACCTAATAATGACTTTTTTAATAGGTATTGTTGGAAAGCCAAGTGCTGGAAAATCGACTTTCTTAAATGCTGCTTGTTTAACAAACGCAAAAGTGAGTGATTTACCTTTTACAACGATTGAACCAAATAAAGGAGTAGCGTATGTAAAAACAAACTGTGTTTGTAAGGAACTAAACCTGAACGATAACCCTCAAAATTCTTACTGCTATAATGGAAATCGTTTTATTCCTATAAATTTGCTTGATGTTGCTGGTTTGGTTCCAGATGCTCATAAAGGCAAAGGTTTAGGAAATAGATTTCTAAATGATTTAATTAAAGCAGATGCATTAATTCATATTGTTGATATTAGTGGTTCACTTGATAAATCAGGAAAAATGATAAAAGTTGGTGAAAATGATCCATACGAAGATGTGGTGTTCCTTGAAAATGAAATTAATCTTTGGTTTAAAGAAATTTTAGAAAGAGAAGATTGGACAAAATTTGTAAAATCATACGCAAGG
>JBHLLM010000365.1:0-3538 GCA_048885575.1 Candidatus Hermodarchaeota archaeon | reverse complement strand
GTATGAATTGCATCATAAGTACCTGGTGCCGTATAGATCGTGGGACCATAACCAAATCTTGCGACAAAATCAGAGTAAAATTGATAGGTATAAGATGTCACATTGCAATTAGGAGGAAGCGTAGTCATTAATATTTCGTATTCGCATGCGCCTCCTGTAGTTGACCAATAAGTTGTCATCTGTCCTTCAACATCTATACCAAATACAGCACATTGAGGTTGTGTTATTCCATATTGTTTCATCATTGTAATTCCAGTATCACCTGAGACTACAGGAACGGCTATTTGAGCTCCATTTGATTCGACTAAATCCCAGTACGTTTCAAAATCAGGACTTGTAATATCATATGCTACTTCGTACACTACAGTGTAATTCACCGCAGCAGCAAGGGCATTTAAGAGCCCTGACATACCTACAGTCCAATCTAGCTGCTCTCGAAGGATAGCAATTTTATTCACTCTTCTTGACAAATTAGCTTCCATCACATTTATTAGATGGCAAAAACCCTTTAAAATTTCAAACGCAAGTTTACTACTTGAAATCGGTGTTTGTCTGAAATAATACTTATATCTTGCATAATTATCTTTAACATTTATACAAAATTCATCAGTTGCAGAACCAGCACCATAGAAGATTAGATCTTCGTCCATTGCTACTTCAACCATCGCCCTTGTAACTTCCGTTCTAAATCCACCAAAAAGATACCTTGCTTCATCTACATATATTAAGTTTTCACACGCAGCTAATCCTTGAGAAATAGGTAATGACGGATCGTGTTCGTTGGTATCTCGAGCTTTCACTGCAATATAATAGCGCGTGCCATTAACATCAACACCATTATCTTTGGTATTTATATCATACGCTGCTAACCAAGCTCCATTCCAACCTCCTGCACCTTGGATGCCCTTTAAGCCCCCAAGGTACCCACACTTAATCCATCGATCGGAGGGTACACCTGAAACACCGGGAGTCTCCCATCCTGCTTCTTGAGCAGCTGGTGAAGTAAAAAACCAAATGCCCACTCCAATCCCCGCACCTGCAATTGCGACGACGAGAACTATCGCGATAATTCTTTTAGTATTTCTTTCCATTTTTTAATCACTTTTTGAACTAAATACATACTTTTGATTTTTATGTTTAAATTTAAATTACAATTACTATTTCAGATAAACATCTATTTAAATATTTATGATTGGTATTGGTATTTTTCAATAAAAATTTAAAAATATTAAACTTGAAACCAGGGATTGATCTTCAAAACTAACTTTCTATTAGGTTTAATATTGTACTAAATAGTTCAAAAATTTTTTCAGAAAAGAATATTTTTATTTTATCAATTGTTTTAATATTTATATAGAAAGCGGAGGAGGCATTCCTCTTGTCAACCTTTCACTAGGATTTCTTGAAAGATATCATTCTGGCTTATTTGTTTTTATTTAATGCGTGAAATAATGAGCATAAGTATCGTGTTCTTTTCCGTACTTTTTCATGATAATTCTTTTGAAAGCACCAATATCAAGTCGTTCTCTCATATTATCAGCTCATCAATCAGCGTGAACAATTAGCGTTATATCGCTATCAGGAAAGAGATTAAACTGGATATCTTCTTGAAGCGGTATAAATTCTTTGTTAGGACCGTAAGCATTGGTAGCACAATCTTCGTATATTATATTATTCTGTGGGTCCCAAATTAGTTGGAGATAACTTCTTATTAATCCTTTATAGAGGGGAAACGGTGATTTCTCAGGATTATCTAATAACTGTTTATCTATAGCACTCAATGCTTCGATAATTGTTCCATCATCCTTTATTGACACATTGTAATCGAGACCATTGGCGAGTTCTTTTTCAGGAGCAAATATTGTTAATTTTATATTCTTAATTTACTATCACCCTTTAATATTGAGAAAAAATAATTAAGTGAATTTTATATTAAAGCTTTTTCTTTAAGAAGTTTAGGTAATTCCTTTTTTAATGCAAAGGAGGTTATGAATTTCTTTTTTCCATCAACTATTACGCAATTTCCGTTTAAGTTCAGCTTACGAGCTTCTTCAGAATCTAAGTTTTTGGTTTCAAACTTTATATGTTTCATATAAGGAGCAAGAGCAGAAAATACGAGATTCATAAATTGAGACCAAACGCATTCACAAGCATTTAAAGGAACAAAAACATCTATGTAAAGTTTATTTTCATCTCTCAATTCTGTTTTTGATGATTCTTTGTCATGAATTTCAGATTCTTCAGGAGAAATAGAATTTCCACCACAAGAAGTTGATGAATCGCAGCAAACATTATTTAAGTTAACTGTCGTATTTTGATGCTCTTTAACTGGTATTTTGACTTCTTCTTTTTCCATAATTTACCCTTTTTCTAGGTTTTTTTTCGATATATATATACTAAATTTTAGGATAGCAATTTCTTTATACACAACAACTTGTATTTGACTCGCTATCTCCCTCAGGACCACAGGCACAACTATTTATGTCTTTATTCCCTGATTTGGAATTTTTAGCATTTGCTCTCGCGTTCCAAAGGCAACCGCATCCTGTTTTTTCATTCATGATAATTGCGTTTTCAGGGCAATTCCGTTTACAAGCACTGCATTCAGTACAAAGCTTAGGATTTTTAATATCGAACTTCCCACTTTCTAGAGGTTGAGGAAGTCCAAATGGACACACTTCTCCACATAATCCGCATCCATTGCATAAATTTTCATTTATGAATATTTTAAAATCCTTTATAGATAACTTATCCAAACTAATTTTTAATTCTGTTTCAGTCATTATACATACCTCTTATATTTCAATTTCCTTTTATTTTTTTGTATTATTAATTATTACAATAAAATGATTCCAAACACCATTGAAATCAAACTAATTGCTAATAGAATTTTATTTATGAGACTAAAAATTGGATACTCCTCCTGAATTTCACTTGGACTTGTAGCCATCGTATACCCACTTAATGACATGGTCGAGAAAAATGAAATCCAGAAGAAAAAACCACTGTTCAAAAGGACATAAATGATTGAATTATGTAAGCCATATGTTAAGGCTCCAAGAGCACAAGTATTTATTATTCCAAAAAAAATCCCTTTAATTATAAATCTCCGAGTAAATTTTGAGATGGGAAATAAAAATGTTATTAAAATGTTTGAAAGTATTATCCATAGTAATATTTCGCCGGGCCACCATAATTTATTGAACACCCCAATTAAATTTAGAACAAAAAAAATCAAAAATGAGGCAATTATAGGCAAAAGGAATATTTTTCTAAGTAGGAATGTTGTATGTGTAATTAAACCGCGAAATCGATGTTTTATAGTAAACTTTGCAAGCTTCATTTTATCTGGTTTTCGAGCGGGTCTATTGTTAATAAATTCAGGTAAGTCTTTGGACCATACCGGGCCAAACACCACTCGAAAGGGAAAATTTATAGATTTTTTATACAATTCTGGAGTAGCTACACCTCCTGCGGATAGTTGTGGAAGAATGAGTGTCTTTCTTTCAGTAATATCCCTTAATCCAGTAGCTTCAAC
>JBHLLM010000364.1:0-3549 GCA_048885575.1 Candidatus Hermodarchaeota archaeon | reverse complement strand
TATTCGTGGTGATTGACTTGTTTCTATCGGACAAGAAGGTGTAATAATACCTTCTATACTTCTTGAAACAGAGGGTTCATTAATTGTGTTTAGAGCAGAGACGAGTATTCTTTTTTCCTTAGATACTCTTTCTAATCTTTCTAAGACTTCTCTTTGCTTATCGAAATAACCCGCCTTAAGAAATAAGTCTGCTGCAGATTTCAAGTATTCTGCTCCTAATTTTAAAAGTTCTTGTTTTTTAGTTATATTCAATTCTACATCTGCTTGGATTAAATACCACGCAGCATCAAAATAAACTGATGTTCCTAATGCCCATTCAGATGCGTTATTAAATCCTCCTTTCTCATAAAAGTCTGCTGCTTTTCTAAGAATAAATTTAACACTCGGATATAATTTTTTTTTAATCAAAATGTCATGAGATTGATCAAATTTGCATCCTACTTCTAGAGCTAAACAAAAATTTGAATTTCCTAGAGCTAAAAATTTCAGTTTACTCTGTTTAAAAAATTTGCTCGCTTTAGCAAATAATTCTGCCGCATCTGCGAATTTCTCCGGGTCTTCATGACTTTCAGCTAACTCCATATTTTGCCAAGCTTTGCAGAGATGATATGTTGCTTCTAATTCATCTTTTTCTCTTTGAATCTTAAATAAGATGCAAATATCGCTAAACTGATTAGCCGCTTTATGAAACTTTTCAGCTGCTGCAAGATGATCACCCATTTTACCTAAAATCCTTGCTTCGTCAAGATCTATTCTGGCAGAACAATATTTCATTCGAATTTTAGCTACTTTCTCAAGTTTTTTTAACTCTTTAGACTTTCTGAGAGTTTTTCTAATAAACCTAATACTGTAAATAGCATTATCAAACATATCTCTACTTTTCTCATAACTTTTTCTTGCCTCTTCAAATTTTTCTCGCTTACTAAAGTCTTCAGCTTCTTCTAAAAATACCCATGCCCCATAATAAGCAGCTTCATAATTAAATTGATTTAGCTTGTTTAAAATTTCGATAGCATCTTCATAACACTGCTTGGCATCTAAATGCTTTTCCCTTTTATGGTAATCTTTTGCTATCTCAATTAAATTCCACGCTTTAGCATAATTAATCTTTTCATTTACTCTGTCTTTTAGAGGTTTAAACTTAATTTGAATTAAAGATTTTGTATGTGATTTTTTCGCTTTAACATAATATTCTGCAGAAATCAAGTTATTTCCTAAACGATCTTCTAAACGAGCAATGTATTCATAACAAGCAGCAGAATAATGATCATAGCCCCTCTCAGTAGCTTTTTCGATAACTTTAAGAAAGCGCTTTCTTGCATTTAATAAAGAGTTTTCCTCAGATCCTAAAATACCAATCTCCTCATAAAGCAAACCTAGTCTTATATGGGTAGCTAAATTAATACTATCTGACTCAAATGCATAATTAAGATTGCTCTTTTGAGCCTTAAGCGCAATTTCTAGATGGTGGATTTTGTCTTGAGTTGTAGTTGCTAGTTCTGCCTTAGTTTTATTAGCTCTATAAATAGAATTGAAACCCGCAGATTTAGAATGACCCCCTATATATAATTTAGCTGCGCTTTCAGCAAGATCAGCATAATAAAACATTTTCTGAATAAAACCTTCAATAGGATCATCCTTTGTGGCAATATCAATTAAATAGGAGTAAAATTGTGTTAATAACTGATAGTTTATAACAATATAAGGCCCATATGGAATCTTCTTCAATTGCTCTTGTGCAAGATTAATTCCCATTTTCGCATAAGCTTTCCTTATATCATCTTTCAGAAAACTTCTTCCAGCAAAATTGTTATAATACATTAATGATATACGAGATGTCAAGATACTATAGAATGTATGAAAGTCCTTGTATACTTCGTTTAATTTCTGAAGTTCATATACATCTTTAACAATTCTCTTCTGATAATATTCAAATCTCCCAAATATACCGATAAAATAATCTAGAAAGTAAATTGCATAAACTAAATCAATATTATTTCGTGCAGCGCGGCAAAATATCAAGGATTTTTCTAAGAAATCAAATCCTCTATCTACAAAGTCTAATCGTTCGGATTGATCTTTAGAAAACAAAGCTCCATAAATGCAATAGCTCATACCTATATTAGCGTAAAACCTTCCTAAAAGGAAAAAATCTTCAATATCTCTAAACATTTCTAAAGTCTCTTCTTTTCTTAAAAGAGATTTTTTCACATTTTCTTCATTCTTTTTATCACTATAACTAATTTGAGTCTGATTGTTAGAAAAATATAGGTTATTTTCCCAATATAATATGTTGACTCTATATTCAAAATTATCGACTTTTTGTAGAAGCGACCAGGCTTCTTCTACTTTATGGAAACCTATCTTAAGATAATACTCAAATTCGGAGGGTTCTTTACAAAGATATAGTATATAGGAAATTGAATTTAACAGCAATATGGAGGATTCCATTTGACCATGAGTATCAGCATTTTTTGAATAATTTCCATTTAAATCTAAGCAAATTTTTATGGCTTCTTTTAAAGCAGCTTTTGCTACTTCACTCGAAGTTTCTGTTAGAGAGGAAAAAGTTAGAGCTTTACATTTTGACATTGAACTTAATGACTTCTTATGATTCTTTAAAAAAAGTTCTTCAGCTTTAGAGTAAGCTTTTATTGCATTCTCAGTATTTTTTTGATATTCTTCCCTCGAATTTGAAGCATGAACAGATCTAATATAAATATCCCCAATTTTATAATAAAGATAAGAAGCATCTAATTGCTTCCTTCTATCAATTAATAAATCTACAGCTTGCTCATATAATTGCGCAGCTTCTAGCCAATTATAACGTTTTTCCTCAGTTTCGGCCAGTTTAATTAATTTATCTTCTTGATTCCTCTCGATAATCATGCGCAAAATTTATATACAAAACCTACTGATTTCAGTAATTCAATAATTATTTTTTGGTATATTTATCTTTGTATTATTCTTTAAAACGCTGAATGCAAGGATCTCCGAACTTCAGAAAGAGACTGGAAAACGAGCATATTCAAATTTTAAAAAATTAAATTTTAATCCAATTCTTAAATAAGTTCCTTATAAAAACCCATTTCGCTTCATAAATTTCTTTTATTTATCTCGTGCTTTGAATAAATCTTTTCTCTTTATTTTTCTCTTCCTCCCACTTCTTTCTTTCTGAGCGAAGTCTAAAAAGATCAACATCTTTGTAGATTATGTCTTCTTCCCTTGGAGGGACGTTTCTTTCAACACGCTCCTTTTCCGGAGTATAAATGAGGGAATTTCCATAATCGGCAACATTTGCAAAGAAAGTGTAAGCATAAATAGATCTCCGAGCATCAAAATGTACTGCTTTGAAATCAGCTGTAACTGGTGTAAAGGCCGGATTCAAAACAATATCGACAGGCGGCTCGAAGTTTTTCAATTCAACTCTTAAATCCATGTCAAGAAAATCTCGGCAAGTCGCAATAGCCAATCTTCCAAATTCTGTATTACAAACTACTGTTTTATGAGGAAAAGTAGTTGTATCTATTCCTTCTTTAAATTTACCTC
>JBHLLM010000363.1:0-3556 GCA_048885575.1 Candidatus Hermodarchaeota archaeon | reverse complement strand
TTTTCAGAAAATCAATAGTAAGTTCCATATTATTCATTACAATATTTCATAATTCTAAGTAACAAAAAATTCTTATTTTGCTTATTTGGGAATATTTTGTTTTTCGATAATCCATTTATCTACAATAAGTGTTTGTAATTTCTTTTTGTTTTTAACATCGTACTCATTATGGATCGTGCTCTTTGGAATCCATAATTCTGTATCCGAGTCGATAATTATCAAAAGAGCTTTAGGGCTTTCTACTTTAATTCTAGCTTTAATTTCAATAGTTTCTTTTGACACTCCAAATTCTGTAGTTTCTACTACCTGTAATCCATTTCTGGCAAGTATATGCTCAGAAAATACACCATATTCACTTTCTCCGTGAACGTCTCCATTTTCTGATTTAGCCTCTGTTGTCCCGCTAGTAGCAAATTCAATTTTTTCAGTTAATATATGTTCTAACATTAATGTAAAGAAATTTAAATTAGGGAAACGAAGTTTCTTTATATAGTTACCAATTTTAATTAGAACTACTTGATGAGATTCTTTTTCCCAACCAACATATATTTCTGTTTTACGTTCTTTAAAAACGTGAAAACCTCTCCAATTCGCGCTGTTTCTATGTAGAACCTCTAAGATGCATATAATTCCTTCGATAGTTATTTTAACAGTTTTTCCTTCTCCCTCCGATGTTTTCTCCCATGTCCCATCTTCTTTACGATTAATAATGCTTAAGAAAACATACGGAGTCGATTTAGAAGGACTTTTGAGTAATAAGCTTGATTTTTGTCCATAAAATGTTTTGATATGATAATCTGTCATAATTCAAAAAGAGCTCGATGTTTTAAAAACTTAATATTTATCTATTTATCTAAATTCATTCCACAAATTTTAAATGAATAATTTTAGCTGTCTTAAACCGTTCTGTAATTTTAAGCATTTTATGCGTATTCTTTGACCAGTTTGGATTAATAGATGTATGTGCCCAGAGTGTATACCAATCAATAACTTTAATATTTTCTGACCACTTTGAGAAGATTTTTATGGGATCCCCTATTCCAAATTTTATACGGATTTCAGAACCAGCTTTTTTAGCCTTTTTATTAATTACCTTTATTGCTAAGTTTGATATTCCTTCAAAAATAAATTCTCCTCCGGGAAATCTCTCAACCAAGAAAGTGACAAGCTCACGAATTTCCTCTTCTTCAAAGTAATATACAAAACCACCTGCGAAAAAAATAACACCGTCTTCGGGTTTTATATCCACTTCCTCGATCCAACTGTAATCAAATACCGATTTAGAAATACTTTTACTTCGGGATTTTTCGGGGATAAGCTGAGTTCGATATTTAATTGCTTCTGGTAAATCTATATTATACCAATTTATTGTCCCATTGTCAACGCGAGAAAAGGTAGTATCTAAACCGCACCCAATATTTACTACTGATGCGTTAGGATGATTTGAAATAAATTTCTTAAGGGCTTTGTCAAAACTTCTTGCTCTAACGAGAAGCCCAAGTGCCCTCCATTCTCCAAGATGTTTTGCAATTTCAGTAAAATCATAATTAATTTTTTCAATAATTTGGATAGCTTGTAGATCGTTCAATAATTCGGGGTAAAGTTTGCTATATGTAGCTCTAGCCCATAATGGGCCTAACATCGTTTCCTCTATAGATTTAGGTTTAAGAGAAAAATCTTCTGACATATTTAATAAAATAAGCCTTATCTTATTAAATTTAAATTATAATGAATTGATAAGAAGATTTCTATTGACCAAAAAAAGACTACATTAACTCAATTTCTACTAAAACAGATTCTGGAATTTGAATCTTCATAATAAGATGCATTGAGCGCTCGTTAGCAGTTATCTCAAAAAGACGTTTATGAATTCTCATTTCAAACTTCGCCCATGTTGAAGTACCCTGACCAGAAGGAGCCTTCATTACAGGCACTCGTAATCTCTTTGTAGGTAGCGGGATAGGTCCCAGTTTCCTTATTCCTTGGTTTTGACAGACGCTTTCGATCTGTTCGCATACTGCTTTAAGAGAAGGTAATTGAGTACTGCTTAATCTGATACGTGCTTGTTGCATTTTTTAAACTTTTTTTATTTAATGTAGTAAGAGAAATTATTAAAAATAAATAAATTTTATCATTAATACCTTAAAAGAACTTAATTTTCTATTTTCTACTTTTCCTCTGCTCAATTTTATTGACTATTATTAGACTTAATACGCCCAACTGTGCTTTTAAAGAAGCTTTTGATCCTACCTTGTTATATAAAACCTTTAATATAAGTGTAATTACAATAATCATCCCTATAACAGGTACCCAGATAAGCAAGCCGTTTAATTGACTATAAAATAAAAAGTACAAGGGATCATGGGCTAAATAAACCGTAAACGAGTAGAATGAGAAGTAAAAAAAGAATGTATACCTTTTTTTCGTTCTTAGTTTTCCAAATTCTTCAAGATAAATAAGTATTGCGAGTAAAACTATTACAGCACCAATAGAATAGAACATAGAAGAAATAGTCTGACGATAAAGGAAATCATAAAAACGGTATATAATTCCAAATAAGGCAGAAATTAACCCAATTATTAATGATATTCTAATATACACCTGCTTAATTGCATTCTTTCTTTCTTCTTGATCTTCAATAATGTTAATATCAAAGAAGAAATCTCCACAAGCGGATCCAATTATGAAAATTGCGAAATAAGGTATAATAACAAAAGCCTCTTTTGGATGGTAAAAGATATGGAATAAAGCGCCATAAATGTTTTGTTGATCCTCGTAAGGAAGTAAATATGTTAGAAGCAATTCATTTACGACCAACAATCCAATTCCTAGAAAAATTCTTAATAATCTTGAGGTATGTAATAAAGGCCACGCCAATAAAAGCGATATAGAGATTGTTTGAAGCACATTCCAAGCCCAAATCCATTTCATCTCGTTTAGGTTTTTTTCAAACGATATCCCTAAACCAATTATAATATTATAGATTAAAGCTATTGATAATAATAATAATGCTCGAATAATATATGTGTTCCTAGCTTGGGTCAAGTTAAAATCAATAGAATTTTTTGCCTTTTGGATTCTACTTTTATACGCCAATGCTGCGCTGAATCCAGATATAAATAAAAATCCCGTAGCTGCAACAGGCGCTAAAAACGAGAATAATACGAATATTAACAATCTGTTAGTAGGAATTATCCACCAATCAAGCATATGACCAAGAATCATTAGGAAAATACAGAATCCTCGGATCATATCAATACTCTGAATCCTCTTCATTTTAAAAACATGTTTTTTCCCATACTTATTTCCTATGATAATTATGATAAAATCTTGGTTTATTATAAATAATTCCTATGATAGAAAATGAATAGGGATTTAGGGATTTCCATTAAAACTAGGAAGATCCTAACAGAAATTTGTTACCTAGATTCACATGATTTAAATACTTCTTTGCTACTTCGAAACATTTATTTGCTTGTTTTTTGGGAGTAATTGGTAAATCATTCATTTGATAGTCAGGATGGAATACAAGTAAGCTGTAGGGTATATTCTTATT
>JBHLLM010000362.1:0-3561 GCA_048885575.1 Candidatus Hermodarchaeota archaeon | reverse complement strand
TTTTCAATTTCATCCAGAATCCATTAAAATGAAACCTTATGGAATACAAATTTTAAAAAATTTCTTAGAAATATAATTATAAGAATTTAACAGCACTCTCACTTTTGGTTGCGATATTTTAGCAGAGCGACCAATTATACTACATAAGCTTTTAATTCTTGTTCTCCATCTTTCCATTTAATTAACACCGAAACTGGTGCATTAGATTTCAGTTCAACCTTAATTGGTTCATTTTCATCTTTTCGAGCAAAACATTCTAAATCTACTAAAATATCTCTTCCAAAGGGATAATTTTTTATTCCATGCCTTTCAAGAAGGCGTACATCCCAAATAATTTGATCTTCAGGTGCATTTGGACGAATCCCAAATACATTTTCAAACAAAACAGATATTGGAACTAAACCTGTCCACCCCACAAATTCTTTTATAGCAGGAACACCTGGAGCGTGGCTTTCAGGAGCATAATTTTCCCAAACTGTTTGAGTGTCTTTGTAAACTTGAACAACATTTTGTAAATGGTTAAGCGCAATTTCATGTGCTAAATCGTTTTCATCAAGAAAATTTAATCCTCTCAAAACCATATAGTTAGTTGGAGCCCAAACACTGCCTAACCAATAGTCTCCTTTAGGATTATACAACTTGTGATCTGCAGATAAAGATGGAATCCTATGGGGGCGGTTAAATTCGTTTTCATTTTTGAGATGTGCAATGAAAGAAGGTATTTTTTCTTTTGGAACGACACCAGCTAATAAAGCCCAGTAAGCCCCTATAGTTTTTACGTTAGAGAGCTTTCCATCCTTAAAGCGATCGTAATAAAAAGCGGTATCTTCATCCCACATTTTTTTGTTTACATAATCCCTTAATTTAGCATTCTCTATTTTGATATCTTCTACACCTTTTTCCTTACCTAATAATTCTGCCATCTTAATTAGAATCGAACCTGCTAAAATTTGTTGTAGGGTTGTATCAATCCAAGACATATGACCATGTGACCACATGGGATTGTCTTTTCGATTAGGAAGGCGAGGTTGATTATCCATTCCACACCCCCATCCTGTTGAGAAATAAGTCCCATTTTGCCAACTACGATAGATTTGAAACCATTTATAATACGCTAGTAGAGGATTGAAGACTTTAGCTAAACGATCGTAGTCTCCGGAATTTAAAAAGTATTCCCATTCTGCCCATGGTAGAATGTTTGGTCCAGTACTATTAATATCAAATTTCATCATACGATCGTCACCATCTCTCTCTCTGATTTCTCGACAAATATATCCATCAGTATGTTGGTGAGCATAAAAATTATCAAGAGTTTTTTGAAAATCAAAAGCACGGGATCCATAATATCCAAACATTACGATAAAGGCAGAATCCCACATGAAAAGATTTTTATTGAACGCTGTGTCAATAAAATTTGTTATAAATCCACTGTCTTTTTTAGGTTTTTTCAGGTTTGAAAAAGCTATTTCCCATGTTTTCCAATAACATTCTATTTCACTCTGATGGCCTTCCCAAAAGGGCTGAGGAAGTTTAGCTTTAATTTCTGAAAATAAGGGTAAGTCTTCGTTTTCAGGTTCTACTTTCACAAATGGATTTTGCTTTGCGTAGTTGTTCTTTAGATCAGTGTTATAAAATAGATCCAATTTTCTTCTAGAAGATTTGATCTTTCTTGCATTTATTTTCACCATAAGAAATAGAATAATTTGGATAATATAAATTTAAATTGTAAAAAAGGTATTTTCTTAAAGAGGTATCTATTCCTCATAATTTAGAATAGAATAATTTTGTTTTCTTCATAAAATCTCTCTTAATATTCATATCTTAAGAGTTGATCATAAAAATCTTAGAAAATAACGCATTAGCAATGATAAAGAGATATTGAGTATTGTTCCTTTAATTAATAAGGTTAAATTTTAAATAATAATTCTAATTTTATTTGGATATTAATTCAAAACTATAATAGGAGTGTACAAAATGGCAGATAATGAATTCTATGAGGTAATATTCAATAAGAAAAAGAATCTCTTAAGCGTTAAATTAAAGGGATTTTGGAAGGACGAAGAATTATATGATAAAATGGCTAAAGAGTTTGAAGTAAATTTATCGAAAACATCCCCTGGTTGGAAAATGATTATAGATTTAACTGATTTTTTAACGCCACCGCAAAATTTTCTTGAGAAAATTAAAGAAACGCAAAAATTACTTAAAGAACATAGATTAAGGAAAATTGCTGAAGTTCTACCAAAATCAGTAATAGCAAAACTAGCTATTAATAAGCTAACATCTGAATCTGGCTTTGAGCGGCATCTGTTTTCTAATACTATAGAGGTTTTGAAGTGGTTAGAGTCCTAATTATTTAATATTTCAATAATTTATTTTTGGAGATTCTCCCAGATATTCTATTCTCATAAGGTTTATCCTATAGAATGTGTTCAATTTCATCCCGAATCTATTAAAATGGAACCATATGGAACAAAAATATTGAAAAATTTCTTAAAATTATAACAATTTACTAAGTTCGGAGCAGGATATATATTTGAATATTTTCTAAAAAAAAGAGAAATGTCTTGCATATACTAACAAATCTTATTTTAATAGTCATACAATAGTTTTTCTATTCCTATTCCATCAACAAGTAATTCACGTAGAGATGAAGCTAAGAACGTAGCATCTTCTGGAAAGGGATCCCCAAAATCGGATTTATATAAACCGAATCCTTGACTTCCAGTCATATAGAGTAAAGCTTTTCCTCCTTCATCATCACCTATTGCTAATGAATTAGGAAAATCTAACTGAATATTATAGGCTTCATTCAATTCAATACATCCTTCAGGACTCCAAATTCTAATGAACATTTTTTTTTGAACTCCGATTTCTATCTCGGTAGCTTCTTTTACTAAATCAATATATTCTTTAGGGACTTCTATTGATGAAAATTCTTTAAGTTTCTCAATATTATTTTGACTAGCTCCTTTTTCATAGGCAGCAATGGAAAAATCTTTATGAAGTGATTTTATAATCGACATTGATTTTCAATGTAATTAAAAATTTCAATCTTATTTAAAATTATATAAGATTTTAGTAGTTTATATCAAATTAGAAAATATTTAATGTATTTTTAGTAATTTAAACAATCATATATTAGATACTTCTTATTATAAATAGAAGGTTATTAAAAAATAACCGTGAATTAAAATTTGTAGTATCAATTTTAATTAAAATTTTGGTGTAAATTATATGGATGAAAAAGCAAAATTAATTGAAAAAATTAAAACATCAGGTTGGGATGAAGGAGAAATAGTAGTTTCTTTGGAAGATTTTTTTGAAGGAAATCCTGAAGAATTATGCAATGTTAGTATAAATGTTTATCCTGATTGTCCTACAACTAAAGATTTTTATAAAACAATGCTTTCTATTAGAGATTTGGAAAATGTCCAAGATATTTTAATTAGAATTATTGATATTGATGAACCAGATTGGGTAGCTTCTGATACAGTATACATTCTTACTAATTTATCTATTGATAGGTTAAAAGAACTTACTAAACATCTTAATCCCGAT
>JBHLLM010000361.1:0-3564 GCA_048885575.1 Candidatus Hermodarchaeota archaeon | reverse complement strand
TTATCAACAATCGCTCCATTTTCGTTTAAAAGATCGCGTGCTTCTTCGGATTCCACTTTAATTCCTATATTCTCTAAAAGCTTTAGCGATTCTCCGTGAATAAGTTCAATTTCGTCTTTTTCCAATACTTTAAGGTTATTCATTTTCATTATTCTTCAATCTTGAAATTCAAGAAGATGTGCAATTCTAAGATAATAAACTAATGGTCTATGAAAAACTTTTTTTTCAAATGATTATATCTTATTACAAAAAAAATATAAAATAAGCTGCGAATAAAGTGTCTATTAAAGAAGAAATTAAAGAACTTGTTCTTGAATGGGATAACGAAGGATTGAAAGGTTATTGTAAATCAATTTTAGAAAAGGAAGAAGTTACGGCTTCTAATTTGTTAAAGATTATTGGAGAGGTCATGAAGTATGTTGGGGATCAATTTGAAAAGGAAGAGATCTTTCTCCCTGAGTTAATTGGTTCTGCTGAGACAGTAAAAGCTACAATCGATGAAGTTTTAGATCCTGCAATTAGAGCTGCTGGTGAAGAAAAACGTACAATGGGTAAGGTGGTGATTGGAACAGTAGAGAGTGATGTACATAGTATTGGTAAAGATCTTGTCGGTTCCTTTCTATTTTCTAATGGATTTGAAGTATACAATTTAGGAGTAGAAGTTACTGCTGATCAATTCATTACTAAAGCAGAAGAAGTAGGTGCAGATATTATAGGGCTCTCATCTCTTTTAACAATGTCAATGGATTTTCAGAAACAGGTGATTGAAGAGCTCAAGAATAGGGGTCTAAGAGCGAAATACAAGGTTATAGTAGGTGGTGCTCCAACATCAGAAGATTGGGCGGAACTAATAGGTGCAGACGGTTGGGCTGATGATGCGATTGAAGCCGTAGAATTAATTAAACGTATAATGAAATAGGAGTGGAAAACGCATGAAATTAAAAAAAGTTGAGGTTTTTACACAAGACGAACTTGAAGCAATTCATTCTGCTTCAATGACATTGTTAAATGAAGTTGGAATAAAAGTTGATGCAAAAGACGCTAGAGATATTTTAAAAAAAGAAGGAGCTGAAGTAGACGAAACCACGAACTTTGTAAAGTTCCCAGAATATCTCATAAAGGAGAAGTTAAAAAAAGTTCCAGACTCATTTAAATTACATGGTCCTGATGGGTCATTTAATTTTGAAGTAAATACAACTACTACACAATTTGCAACCATCGGAACACCTGTAAAAATCTATGATCCTTCTAGTAAAAAAGGAGTTAGAAAAACACTTCTTGCTGACACTATTGAACAAATTAAAATTATTGACGGTCTAGAAAATATCATGTGTTCTCATATAGATGTCTGGCCAAACGATGTGTCTTATATCACGATTCATTCTGAGTGCATTTATCAATGGGTAAAAAATACGAGAAAACCATATGGACTTGGATGCTTGGGCAGATTAGCATCGCAAGATATGATGAATATGGCTTCAATTATTGTTGGTGGAGATGAAGAACTAATTGCAAACCCTCGATTTGTTGGTTTTATGAATCCAACAAGTCCTTTACACTTACCTCAGATAATGACGAATGGTTTTGCGATATTTACCAAATATAAACAACCTACTATCATAGCACCTGAAGCCTTAGCTGGAGCTTCTGCACCAGTTACCCTAGCGGGTTTACTAACTCAGACAAACGCTGAAATAGTTGGAAGTACTGTTTTATCGCAAATTTTCAATCCAGGAGCTCCTGTGTTTTTCGGTACGGTTTCACACATAACTGATATGCGTTCTGGAAATTCTGCTATGGGATCTGCAGAGATGGGGTTAATAACAGCAGGAATTGCTCAATTAGCACGTTTCTATAACATCCCTTCAAGGGGACCTGGGGCAGGGACGGATTCTAAACTGCTCGATTTACAGAATGGGTATGAACGCTTACAAACATTAATGTTTGCTTCTCAGGCTGGCGTGAATTACATTACATGTGCTGGGACCTATGAAGCTACATTAGTTGAAGCCTTAGAGCTTCTGGTAATCGATGATGATTTAGTAGGGATGGTAAAAAGAGCACTTGAAGGAATAACAGTTAACCAAGATACCATCGCTTTAGATGTGATAAAAAAGGTAGCTACAGGTGAAAAAAAAGGTGTGAATTTTCTTGCCGAATCACATACGAGAAAACACATGAGAACAGAATTGTATATGCCTCGATTGGCTGATAGGTCAAGACGCTCTACTTGGTGGAAAAAAGGTGCTAAAGATATAATCGAGAGAGCAAGAGAAAAGGTAGATAAAATTCTTGAGGATCATAACCCTAATGAATTAGAGAAAAATGTGGAGAATGCTCTGTTAAAATATATGAAAAAAGTACAAGCTAGAACCTTCGACGATTATAGAAAAGCAGAAGGCTTAATGGTAGACAGCATTACTTTGCCTGACGGAATCGAAATAAAAGAAAAAAAGTGAAATAAATGTTTCAGATCTTTTTCTAATTTAATAATTTTCTTTACTTAATCTTCTTTTTTACGAGCTTTTGAAAGAAAGTGAGTAAATCTATCTTTATCATAATATACATAATAATTATTATTAAATAGAGAGAGATTATACTTAAAATCCAGCTTTCTCCTCCTAAAAGGCTGCAAATACTTAAAAGGTTAAAGGCGAAAATTAGCATTAAACCTAATTTTCCGAGCCAACACCAAAAAATAGTCTTTAAAAAACTATATTTGATAATACCAAGGGGTATAGTTATGAAATCATCGTTTAAAGGTGTAAGACCAAATATAAATATCAAAATAGGTGCAGTTCGTGGATGTTCTATTAAGAATAATTGGTATTTCTTCAAATTCTGGCTTTGTTCTTCTGATATAAATGCTGAAGCGCTTCTCCCTAAAACATATCCTCCCATTTCTCCAATCATACACCCCAAACTAGCGATGAACGCAACAAGAATAGGAACGAGTATATTCATTTCTAGAAATGGTAAAGCACTAAAGCACACTACAAAAGTATAAGGAGTTGGAATTGGTAAAAGATTTCCAATTATACAGACTAAGAATGTAATTGTTAATCCAGAAGCTAAATCTTGAAAAGTAGGATATTTAGATATGTTCTCAATAATCTCTCGATGAGATTCGTTTATTATGAAATCTACTGAAACGATGGTGATTATGATAAGTAAAATTATACAGAAAATATCAATTCTCTTTAGTTTCATTTAAACCAGATCTCTTAAAACTTGATTTCATCAAAAATCTAAGGTAAAGTAAATATTACCAAAAAAATACTTATAATAACGCTTACAAAAAGTATAAGAATTAAGATGATTCCATTCCTTGTGAGCTTTTTTTTCCTTTTCTTAACATAAGCCCTCCTTTTTTGACTTTGTCTTGGTCTTTGTGTATTCATATTTATGCATCTAAATCTTTAAGTGGCTTTTCAACTATCTCATTATCTTCTTCTGGCTCTTCCATTTTTTCTTGTTCATCTGCATTTTCTACTTTTTGAAGTAATTCGGTTAGAACTACATTATTATAAGAAAAAAGCATACGCGGAACGTACTTATCTGCTA
>JBHLLM010000360.1:0-3569 GCA_048885575.1 Candidatus Hermodarchaeota archaeon | reverse complement strand
GATACATTTTGATTTTAATAAAAATCATCATAAAAGTTCTGAGAGTGTCCTCTATTGGTTGAAAATATTGCCGAGAAATTTGAAAAAGCAATGAAAAAAGGATTTATTAGTACTCTAACTTTAATGGTTTTAGAGAAAGAACCTATGCACGGTCGTCAGATTAAAAAAGCAATTGAAGATCGCACATTTGGAGGGTGGGAACCTACAGACTCAACAATTTATACGATTCTAAAAGATTTACGGGAAAAAAATCTAATAAGATCGATTCACATACCAGGTACAGATGAAAAGACAATAACCTACGAAATAACAGATGACGGCAAGAATACGCTTGAAATAATGCTTAAAAAAGAGCAAGAAATTAGAGAATCTATGAGATCTATTATTACATCCACTTTTGGGATTAAGGACGAACTTACTAGTGATGAATTGAATGAATTTTTAAATCAAGGTCCTTCATTAGCTAGAATGGAGTATGCATCTGAAGTTGAAACACTACAAGTTTTAGAATTCCAACGAACTTTTCTGAAGAAAAGGATTGAAGTTTTAAACCAGAAGCTTCAAAAGATTGAGGATAAGATTTCAAAATTGGATGAATAAACTCGAAATGAAAATGTATCGTAAATATTAATCAGAAATTGAGAAATATGTCAGAAACAGTAATTAAACTAGAAAACTTAACAAAGAAATTTGGTAATTTTACCGCGGTAAACAGTATAAATCTCGAAGTATGCAGAGGAGAAACAATAGGACTTGTTGGTCCTAATGGAGCTGGAAAAACAACAACTATCAAGATGATTGCAAAAATTCTCAGGCCAAATTCAGGGAAAATATTAATCAGGACAAACCATAGTGATTTACGAGATTTGCAGAATGTATCGAGTACAGTGAGTCAAATCGGTTTTTTAATAGATATCCCTAACTTTTACAACATGACAGGGTATCAATTACTCAAGTATTTTGCAAAAATTCAGAGATATCCCAAAGATAAGATAGAGAGCAGAATCGATGATCTGTTAGAACTCTTTAAACTTTCAGAATGGAAACATGAAAATGTTAGAAACTATTCTAAAGGTATGACGCAAAAATTAGGAATTATTCAGGCAATCCTGCACGATCCAGAGATCGTAATATTGGATGAACCACAAACTGGATTAGATCCGTTGGCTCGCATTGAAATACGTAAATATATCAGAGAACTTCAATCATTAGGAAAAACAATCTTTGTAGCTTCGCACATGCTATATGAAATTTCTGAAGTATGTGATAAGATAGCACTAATAAATTATGGCAAAATTATTGGTTTTGATACTGTGGAAAATCTAGCACTTACTCTAAAAACAAGCGAGTTAAATTGTTTACTGCTCAAGCCACTTGAAACTGAGAAACTATCTTTACTAATAAATCGAATGGTTGAAAAGCTTAATCCGTACTTAGACCAAAATTTAGATCCCAACATTTCAAAGATTCCGATAGTGTATAATACAGAACGCCAAGGCTTTAAGCTTTATTTTGATGGAAAAAACGATTCCAAAGTTGAAATTTTGAGAATTTTAGTGAACGAATTTAAGTCTGATTTTTCTATAATCTCATTTACTCAGCCGAAAACAACTCAATTAGAAAGAATTTACTCCCAAATGGTGAAAGATAATACGCCAGAGGGAACAATTAAATTAACAAGAGATGATTTTAAAGATGAGTAATCAACATGAATCTCTTATTGGAATAACTCCTATATATCACACAATTATCTTTCAAATGAAGAAACAGAGAAAAAAGTTATACTTCTTTATGCTAGTTTCAATTCTAGTTGCAGTGTTAGTAAGCTACATACTACAGCTGTTCCCGGATTACCTTTTGTCAGATACACAAGCAGAGTTCTTTAATGGCGGTTTAACTTTTATCTCGTTCATAACTCTTTTTGCGGCATGTTTATTTTTTTCAGGAATAATTTGTTCTGAATTTGATAAAAGAACAGGTTTTATTGTCTTTCCAAAAATAAATAAATATAAATTGATTATAGGAAAGTATCTTGGAAATCTAATCCTCGTGGTATTCATTGTTGCAGTATACTATTTTATTCTTGGTCTTTTTGGGTTTCTATATTATGGTGGACCGATTAATGTTCGCATTTTTTATTCTTTTGGGTTTGCAGTATTATATGTAATCGCTTTAAGTAGCGTTGTTACACTATTCAGCTCTTTTATGAAAAATGTAAACATTACAATCATTATTAGTTTGGTTGTTCTTCTTATGGGATTTAACATAGCTGATCAGATTATAACATTAATATTTGCAGACGCGTTTGAACCATTATATTCATTAGCATATTTAGGAAATCTCATTACTTCCGTATTGGAAAATCCGTTTCCAGATCCTAGATATGTCGAATTTTCATTTGGTGGTATGGGTCCTATGGGAATGGGTGGTAGTTTTACATTCGGTTCTTGGGTAACACCTAGTATTTTTATGGGAACAATATTACTGTTTGTATACATTGTGGCTTGTTTTGCGCTAGCGGCAATTTTATTCAAAAGGAGGCAATTATAAAATGACAATGCTAAAAAATAAGACCAAGATTAGTATATTGAGCTTTATGTTACTTAGCATAATTCTTTTTGGGATTCTATCAACATCAATAGGTGCAAGTGAAACTTATCAACTAACTTTAGTAAAGGGTACTGAAGAATTTATAGTAGAGCGTTATAACGATGCTGATTGGAAAATCACTGTTGATCCCTCCTTAACGCCGAGTGATTGGTTTGAAGGAGAAGCAAATGTTACTAATGCAAAGAGTAAAATTACTCTAAAAGGTTGGACACCCAACACCTGGGATACCTACGATGTTTTAACATCAATTTTTATGCCTGAATACTTCAGCTTTGGAGAAATCCTAGAGCTATTAATCATAATGGACTTACAAGGATACAACGAAACTGCAATTAATACTAACTATAATTATAATTATAGCTTATGGTACGGACTACGAGCAGTGTGGAATTATACAGATAATGACTTTGAAGAAAAACCAAGCTATAATGACGGCGTAATAATACTTCAGAATCCTTTGGAGTTTAAAACAATGTTAAACGATTATAATACCTTAGCAGCGGAACTAAATGGGAATATTGCAATAATATTATCTGGATATAGTTTCCCAATTATAAGTGCAGATGATTTTCTTTGGCAACTTGCATTGAATGGACTTGCAATAGCTGAACCTCAGAATAATTACTTAGAATCTATGGTTAACGAACTTGGATGCGAAAATGTTTCAGTAATTGGATCAAGTATTGTTATTCAGCGATATGGATTAACGAATTATACCGTTGAAATCTCCTATGGAGAGGAAGGGATGATGTCCTCCTTCACAGTAAAGAACATAGATGATAGTATAATCTACCAAATAAAGAGTTCAAATTCAGATTTGATCTTTTATCTGATTTTAATAATAGTAGCCGTAAGTGCTGGCACAATAGTTACCTTTTTAACGATCAGAAAAAAGAAACTTCACAGATAAGTTCTATAATATTTTTTTTAAACTTTTTTTAATAATTTTTTTCACTTTT
>JBHLLM010000359.1:0-3579 GCA_048885575.1 Candidatus Hermodarchaeota archaeon | reverse complement strand
GTTCAATTGATGCTAAGGTCTATGAATTAATACCTGGATTTCTGCAAAAGATTTCTGATAGAAAGCAATCTTTTAAGGGTGAAATAAATGATGAATTTACTAAAGGCGTTTCGAATGACCTATTATTTTTTAAAGTTATAAAACTCTTATTTGAGCAAGTGATATTATATTACGAGGCAATATCTTATAAAAAAATCAAGTCAAAACCAAAATCCTTCAAGGATTTTCAGAATTCTCATTTTAAATTACGATTAAATTATGATTTTTGGTTTTTATCTGAAAAAGCATATGAAGAATATAAAACACTGTATGAAAAGTTTAGCAGTGAGTTAAAGAAGATTATTCGTAATGAAAATCTTGAGAATAACGACTCTATTAGACCATTCCTTGTATTAAATACTTTTATCCCATTATTACAAATAATTGAATATGATTCTGAATTAAAAGAATTTCGTAAATTTTACCAAGCTTTGGATTGAGATAGATTTATATAATTTGAGATTAAGACAATGTAGAGGTAATTAAAAATGGAAATTGATCCCCTTATAACTACTAATGGCATAACCAGTTTAATTGTATCAATCATTTCTTTTGTTATTGGAATAAAACTTGCGAAAAAATACTATAGACATAAAGAACGAGCTTTACTCCTTGCAGGACTAACATGGTTAATAATGTATGAAGGATGGTGGGGTCCATCTGTTTCCTTTCTAATGTTGTTGCTTGCTAATCAACCGTTGCCAATAGAAATCTTTTTCATTATTTCTATGAGTTTGATTCCCTTAGGAATTAGCTTCTGGATGATTGTGTTTACAGATCTTACATGGCAGAAATACCAAAAAGCTATAACTATTTTCTTTATAATCCAAATACCAATTTATGAAATTCTATCATTTTATTATCTTTTTACTGATTCTTCTTTAATTGTTGAAAGTGTAGGAGTGATAGATGCTCAATATAAATCCTTCATAATATTCTTTTTCATAGAAATAGCAATTCTGCTTATAATCACAGGTAGCTTTTTTGCTAAAGAGTCTTTAAAATTAGAAAAACACGATATGAGATTAAAAGGTATTTTTTTATTAGTTGGCTTTATTTCTCTAGTTATCGGGGCAACATTGGATGTGTTTTTAGAATTAGAGATTATTACATTAATTATTTATCGATTAATTTTGGTATTCAGTTCTTTTGCATTTTATTTTGGATTTTTCTTACCAAAACCAATTAAAGAAATATTAAAGAGAGATTAAAGCCTTTTTCTTAATAATTATTTCATTAAAAAATGTAATGTTAGACCTACTCCAAAAAATCTTTTCAAATATCTCTTTAAATGAAATAGATAATTCAAAAGAGCTTGAACAATCACATTTATACAAAAATTTCATTAAATCCTTTCCAAATTTGTTTGAGATATTTAATCGGGGTAAAAAACGAGATGCACACGAATTTGAAAGAACAATTAAACATATTTTCAGATCAATTACAATATTTTTAAAGATCTTGAGTAATTCTTTTTCTTACGCAGGTTTTTCAAATCAGACAATATATAAAATATCTAAGAAAATAAAAAGAATTCAGGAGTATAATAGTTTAATCATTCCTTTAATATTGATTTATCATGATATAGGAAAATTTGTTCGCAAGCGAGATCATCCACAGCAAAGCTATATTCTGTTAACTGAAAAAAAACTTCTTTCGCCGTTTGACTTAATAGAGAAAGAAAAAATATTAATCCAGAAAGTCATCCAATATCACATACTTTTTGCAACAATATATACAGGAGAATCTACATATTATGGAAGCTATTCATTAATTCACGATTCAGTTCTAACCCAAATGGTTTCTGATCGTAAATATTTGAATTTGTTCGTTGATTTGCTTGAAATTTTTACTTTTATAGATATCTTAGGTTATTCTTATTCACAGATTTTTGATCATTATTTAGTATTTTATGAAAGAATTAATCAAAACCTTAAAGAAATATTTAGATTGCTACCCAATAAAGAAAAGGCACTTCAGAAGGCAATTCAATATTCTAAAGAGGGGATTGATTGGAGGATTGCTGGTGCTATGAGAATCTTTCAGTTTGTAGGAACTAAACCGTTTCTCTCAGAAGAATTTTATTATAATGTAGTAAAAGCTAGTTTAGACTCAATCCCATACAAAGATTTCAACTTCAAAAGAATGGAATGGGAGAGCCTGAAAGAGAATATATTAAGCCAATCATGTAAAATTCAAATTAGGTACGGTCTTGCCTTTCTAATGGTATTAGCTTTTGGGTCTTTGCATCGTGCATCAGTTAAGGAAGATGTAAAAATATCCCATAAACTGATATTATTCTGGATGTTACTCTGCAGAGAGACTAAAAATCGTTCTATTGAGAGCACAGATGGATTATGGAATGTGTACATACTCGGAGTCCATAATTGGTTTGCATTATTAGGAATGAATTACTTGAATATTGATGAAAAATTATTATCTAATGTAATTCGCCGCGCTGATTCCTTTTTTGATAAAGAAATAAGGGAATATACTTTAAATTTAGATTTGAGTGAACTATTTACTCAATATGTTTAATTCAAACTGTTTTTCTTTTTAAGAAGTAAATAATTGCGTTAATTTGATAATAATATTATTCAAATGTAATACTTAAATATGCATTACCATAATATTGTGGTATATACAATAGATCGTAAAAGAAGCGTTTCACGAACTTATTATGACCGAAAAATTATACTGGGATAATCCTTATGACACTAGGTTTGAAGCAAAAATCATCGATATTGATAAGAATGGAATCATCTTAGATAAAACTCTTTTTTATCCCGAAGGCGGGAATCAAACTAGCGATAAAGGTGTTCTTATTTACAAGGGTAACACATTTAATGTGGATCATGTTTTAAAGAATGAAGAACTAATTATACACCACATTTCGGAACCTTTTGGTGAAAAGTTGAAAATAGGTGATAGTGTTGAAGGAGAAATAGACTGGGAATATAGATATGGTGTCATGCGAGCTCATTCTTCGCAGCATGTCTTATCAGCAGTCTTTAAGAATTTATTAGATATTGATACAATCCGGGCAAACATCTCTTTTGAAGATGTATCAATCCATATAAGTAGAAGTGTAAGCGAAATTGAGCTCAAAAATATTTTACAGCACTTTTTTAACATATGTACCATTCAAAATCTACAATTTCGCAGTAAAATTGTTCCACAAAATGAAATCAAAGAATTGAATAAACAAATAAGAGGAGGAATAACTGCTGATACCGACCTTAGAATAATTGAAATAGAAGATTATGATATAAATTGCTGCGGAGGGACCCATCTTGCAAATTCTTCAGAGATTGGACCCGTATTCTTTTACGAAATCAAAAAGGGGAGAGAATTTAAGTATTTTGTGGGAAATAAAGCAATTAAAATGCTTTCTAAACAAAATATTGAATCAATTGGTTTAGCTGGAGCATTAAATATATCTGTTACGACCCTATTTAATACTCTAAAGACTCATGTATTCAAACTTAGAGAAGAAAACGAACAACTGATAGTTAAAACCTTAGAAATGATTTCTATCTC
>JBHLLM010000358.1:0-3584 GCA_048885575.1 Candidatus Hermodarchaeota archaeon | reverse complement strand
AATTTGATGGATACAATACGATTCAATAGATCTGAAGAAAAACCGATCCGAATTTTTGAAGTTGGAGATGTTGTTTTTTTGGCACCTGAAGAGGAAACTGGAGCTAAACGTGAAATACATCTCTCAGCAGTATCTTATCATGAAGATGCTGACTTTACTGAAATCAGATCAACTTTAGATTTCATAATGACTGCTATTGGACAATATGACGAATATGAGATAATGGTTGGTACTAACCCGAGTTACATTACTGGTCGTTATGGTGATGTTTATTTAAAAGGCGTTAAAGTCGGTGAAATAGGAGAATTAAGGCCAGAAGTTCTCCTAAATTTTAAATTAGAATTTCCTGTTGCTGGATTGGAATTAAATTTACAAAAAATTTTATAATTTTTTTTAATATAATCAAATCATTAATTATGGTAGGTTTAAATTGACTGAGGAAGAAAAGATTAATCACGAATTGAAGGATATTAGAAAGCAAATCGATGAGATTGATGATGCAATTGTTGAATTGCTAAATAAGAGAGCAAATGCAGTAATTAAAATCGGAAATCTAAAAAAGACTTTAAATTTAGAAATTTTTCAACCGGAGAGAGAAGAAGAAATCAAGGAGAGAATTAAGAGAAAATCGACGGTCTACAAAAATGTAAGTCTCGAAGCAATTTGGAAAGAAATTATAAGTGCAAGCAAATTGATTCAAGGTACCATTACAAAAGTAGGTTATTTAGGCCCTATGGGCACTTTTACGCATCAAGCAGCTCTTGAATCCTTTCCCAAGGCGGGAACTCAATTTATTCCTTGTGATACATTGCTAGAAATTTTCGATAATATAGAAAAAGATATCTTAGAATTTGGTATTGTTCCATTTGAAAACAGTCTTCAAGGAACTGTTCGAGAGACTCTTGATTTACTCATTGAAAATGATTTATTCATCTATGGGGAAATTGAACTAAAAGTGATTCAAAATTTAATTTCTTTAAAGGATGCAGAATTATCAGATATAAAAAATGTTTTTTCACACCCTCAAGCGTTTGCCCAAACAAAAATGTGGTTAAAATCTAACTTGCCAAATGTTAAAATAACAGAGGTTGCATCTACCGCTGAAGCTGTGCGTAGAGTTAGAAAATTTGAAGATAAGTCATATGCTGCAATAGGGACTGAGTTTGCAGCAAATATATATGAATTAAAAGTTATGAATTCAAATATTGAGGATGAAAAATCTAATTATACAAGATTTTTAATTATATCTAAAAAGGAGAATCCCCTAAAAGCAGAAAAGATGAAAACTTCGATTGTTTTTGTTACTAAACACGTGCCTGGAGCTTTATATTCGGTTTTAAAAATATTTTCTGATGCTAACATAAACTTATCGAAGATAGAATCAAGACCGAGAAGAAAAGGGAGATGGGAGTATATCTTTTTTATGGATTTTGAAGCCGATAAAAACGATCCTAAAGCAGCAGAAGCACTCGAACAAATGAAAGCAAATGTAATTTGGCAGAAAGTTTTAGGAACATTCCCTCTTAAATAATTCTTTTTGACAAATTTTGTTATATAGGTTGTTTTTACTTATTTAGAATTATTTTAATCGAGTTGTTTTTTAATAAATTAATATTATTATTATTAATCTCATTTTATTTATCGGAAGAAAGAATTAATAATAATCTGGTTTTGTTTATATGCTTGGAAATGTAAGGCTTGACGGAAGGAAATTCAACGAAATAAGGAAAACTACTTTTGAGCGAAACTTTCTACAATATCCTGAAGGTTCCGTTTTAGTTACCCAAGGAAATACAAAAGTAATTATAACAGCTTCTGTTATGGAAAATGTTCCTAGATTTTTACAAGATACGGGAACTGGATGGATAACTGCCGAATATAATATGTTACCAAGAGCAACTCAATCAAGAAATCCTAGAGAAAGAGAAAGAACAGGTATCAAAGGAAGAACTTACGAAATTCAACGGTTAATCGGAAGAAGCATGAGAGCTGCTTTTAACTATGAAAAACTAGGTGAACGAACTATTAAAGTAGATTGCGATGTCATACAAGCAGATGGAGGAACTAGATGTGCTTCGATCACTGGAGCTTTTGTTGCTGTATTTGATGCTATTAATTACCTTTATAATGAACAAAGGATTTACGATTTTCCTGAATATAAAGTTACTGCAGCTATTTCACTTGGAATTAAGAATGATAATGTCATTTTAGACTTAAATTACGAAGAAGATTCGAAAGCAGATGTAGATTTTAATTTAGTAGCGAATGAAGACCTATCCTTAATTGAAATTCAAGGAACCGCAGAAGGAGCACCCTTTAACAAAGAAAAGCTTAGCGAAGTATTAGAAGTTGGTGAAAAGGGCATAATGGAATTAATTGATATCCAAAAAAATGTATTAAATTTATAAATTTAAATAAATAATATTTTATTTCAATATTAAAATAATATTTGTGGGATTTATTAATGAGCTTCGATTCCAAGCATTTCTGGATGTTTTTGGAAGTACTCAACACCATCTTTAATAATATCTACTACTGATCTTATTGGTTTCCACCCAGTTTCATTACACATTTTTTCATTCTTTCCAATTAATAAGGGTACTTCACTTGGTCGTAGTCTTTTTGGGTCGATAAACACCTCTGTGTCAAGATCGTAAATCATTTTTGCTAATTTTACATAATCGGCAATAGTTATTCCCATTCCTGAAGATATATTGAAAGGTTCTCCATATTTCTTTTTCTCACTCAATATTATATATCCCATTACAGTGTCCTTAACATGAGTAAAATCTCTTATTGCGTTTGGATTTCCAATAATAATTTTATCTCTTTTTTCTTCAATAATTTCAACGATTTGTCTATGAATTACACTTGTTACGAATTGAATACCCCTTCTTGGACCTTCATGGTTAAATCCACGAGAGATTATGCTCGGTAACCCATAAGAATTATGGTATAACCATGCAATTTGTTCCGTAGCACATTTAGATATTCCATAAACGCTTCTCGGTCTAAATGGATTTTTTTTAAGATCTTCTGTTACAGGAATTTCGTTAGAATCTACTAATCCGTATTGTTCGCTACTACACGCGACTTGGATACTTTCTAATTTACCGCTAGATCTACGAGCTGCTTCGAATATTCTGATAGTTCCAATTATATTATTATGAGCAACTCTAGCAGGTTCTCTAAATGAGGTTGGAACGAAAGATTCCGCTGCAAGGTGGAATACCGCATTAGGCTCAATTTCAGCAAAAATTTCAAATATTCTCTCTGCACTAGTAATATCAGCTTCATGAAGAATAATTTTTCCTCTTAAATGCTCAATATTTTCATGCATTGGAACAGCATGACGCCGAATGGTTCCATGTACCTCACAACCCAAGTCTATTAATTGTTCTGCTAAATGGCTTCCAGCGAAACCACTAATTCCTGTAATAAGAACCTTTTTGTCTTTCCAGTAATACTCGTCAGGTAAAGTGGTTTTTCGATTTTTAAAGTTGTCTAGATATTCTTTTAATTGTTCCGGTTTAATTATAAAGCCTTGATTTTCAAGTTCAATAACTCGAGGATTTTTCTTAATT
>JBHLLM010000357.1:0-3586 GCA_048885575.1 Candidatus Hermodarchaeota archaeon | reverse complement strand
GTATAAATTGATTCTTTAATCGTATCTTTTATATGTGAAAATTAACCAGAAAAATCCAACTGCTCCGATTATGAAAGCAATTAAAATTATATAGTTAATCCAATTAGTCCACCACTCAGTACCCATCCATGATAACATTACTGACAATGTTTGAACAGCCATAACACTCAATACGACTAAACCCATTCCCATGGCATATTCTTGTTCACGAAACATTCCAATACCGGAAACTAAACACCAAAATCCAAGAATAACAGACACTAAACCTGAAGGTCCGAGAATAGTTAGTGCGGCTTGAATTGCAGGATTCGATAAGTCAAAACCTACACTAATTCCTGCCCAAGCTAAGATATTGATTATTCCCATTAAGATGAAGAGTCCACCGATAATTATCATTAAAATATTTAAAAGTTCATTCGAGTCTTTCTTTTTTGTTTCACTCATTTGATTTCAAACCTTTAAAGTTTTATTTAAAATTAGATGTTGAATATGAAAATATCTTCCCAGATATATAAATTTAATTTATTAAGATTATAAACCCGATAATAAATTCTTACAAACCTAACTAGTTATAATTAAGTAAAATTATTTAAGTTCTTACGACAATTTAGAGTAAACTAAGTCGTATTTTCTTTCTTATTCAAAATGGAAAAGAAGTTATCTCCAGAAACAATCTACTCTGATGTAAAAAGTAAAGAAATAAGTAAAAATATCGCAGTTGATCAATTGCTTTCTTTAATTGAAGGAAGCAATAATCCAAAAATACGTTCAGAGTCAATTTTCATTTTGAATAAACTAAATTTTCGCGAACCTAGAACTTTCAAAACCATAGAAAACTCTCTTTTATCGGATGAGTCGCCAATTGTAAGGATTTCTGCTGTGAATCTTATTGGGCACCAATTCTTAAAAGAGGGAATCGAAATACTGACATGGACTGCAAAACATGAAAAATCACCACTTGTAATAAAAGCTATTTTTGATCTAAATTTAGATCTTACTGATACTCGATTAAAGCCACTAAATGAAGAGTTAACCAATTATTTAACGAACATCGCTTCAAATGTCGAGATTATCACTAACGAGGCGATGTTTATCTTAGAATTGGAGGCAATTTTCGCTCAAACCGAAGATAACTATGAACTCGACTTAGAGTCTTACAAACTTTTTACTAAGCTTAAAGATCAAAAACTAAGGGAATCTTGGTTGACAATAAAGGATCGACACATTGAAGCTTTGAGCTTTAATTATTTTAACTGGAGATATATAAAAAGAAATCCTAATATGTTTGATTCTATATCTAATTTACAAGATCCAGTTATATATTTAAATCTAGTTAAAAAGTTCCATTTAAATAGTAATCGAATAGCTTATATACCTAATTCGATATCTCTTCTTACAAAACTTAAAAAATTAAATCTAAGTCGTAATAATTTTAGAGAAATACCAAAATCTATATTTTTTCTTTCATCTCTTAATTATCTAGATTTAAGTTATAACAGATTGAAAGAAATCCCAGAAGATATTACAAAATTAAAGTCTTTAACTACTCTAAAAATTCAAAATAATCAAATCAGTGAAATCCCTTTAACTTTAAGAGTTTATTTAGATAAACTAAAAATTTTCAAGATTTAATTTCTTTACATTTTTGGTAGAGATAATTATTTAAGCAATAAAATCCAACTTTAAAATCAACAAATCAATTTAAGATAAAGGTGTTAAAATTTGGAAGAAAAAAAGAATGTTATAAATGGTGGCGATGTTCTTGTTAAAGCCTTCTTACAAGAAGATATTAAATATTTATTTGGGATTATCGGCGGTCAATTCTTAGCTATGTTTGATGCTGTGTATAGATGGGCGCGAGAAAAAGGTATTAACACAGTCATGTTTCGACATGAACAAGCAGCAGCACATGCAGCAGACGCTTGGGCAAGAGTAACTAATAAACCGGGTGTTTGTTTCGGAACTGTTGGTCCTGGTGCAACACACCTAGTCCCCGGGGTAGGAGCGGCATGGAGTGATAATATACCAATGATTGTCTTAGTACCTCAAGTAAATAGTAAATTTGCTGATTCATTCACGCTACAGGGGAATCTAGACCAAATTACAATGTTCAAACCCATTACCAAATATCAGAAATCTATCTGGAAAATCGAAGAAATCCCGGATGCAGTACAAAAAGTTTTCCGGGAGGCCACGAGTGGGCGACCAAGACCGGTGTTATTGGAGATTTACGAAGATGCGTTTCTCAGTCAAAAGGAAGAAAGCGAAATTCCTATCATGTCTCCAGCTCAATATCGATGTTTTGAGAAACCTGCAGTTAGAAATGAATTAATTAAAAGAGCACTTGATATGTTGCTAAAAGCAGAAAAACCCCTAATTGTATCTGGAGGAGGAGTTTCAAGGTCAGAAGGTTGGAACGAACTTCAAGAATTTGCAGAATATTTAAAGATTCCTGTAATGACTACTGTAATGGGTATTGGATCTATCTCAAGTAAATCAGAGAGTTTTATTAGCACAACAATAAATGGTCCAGGGTTAAAGGCGGGACCAGAAGCAGATGTAGTTCTTGCGCTCGGATGCAAGTTTACTTATGTAATGGCTCATGGGGAAGAACCATTCTGGAGTAATTCTCAAAAGATGATTCAAGTCGATATTGATCCCTCCATAATTGGGCGTGCTAAGCCTATAACACTCGGAATTGTTAGCGATTGTAAACAATTCCTCATACAAATATTAGAAGAGGTAAAAAAAATTCAAAAGATTGAACAGAGAGAATGGTTAAATGATTTAATTAAAGTTAGAAAAGATTATATCTCCGCTATCATGAATAAAGCAATCAAAGATAAGATCCCAATAACACCTCAAAGATTAGTCAAGGATGTTTTAGAATTTATGGATGAAGATGCAATATTTATTTCCGATGGTGGGGATATCGCCTGTTTCTCTGTTGAGCAGATAGATTTCTATAAACCAAGACCTCCCCTCTCTTTCTTACAAGCAATTGGTATGGGTCATTTAGGCACCTCTGTAGGGTATGGAATTGGAGCAAAACTAGCAAAACCGGATAGACAGGTCATATCAATATCTGGAGATGGAAGTTTTATGATAAATATTCAAGATCTGGAAACTGCAGTAAGATTGGGTTTAAAAGATCTAATATTTGTGGTTGCAAATAATAGTGCTTGGGGAATGCTTAAATCAGGACAAAAATTGTATGTGAACAAACATTATATTGATGTTGATCTCCCTGACTTCGATTTTGCTAAATGTGCTGAAGGATTTGGGTGTTATGGAGAGATTGTTTCAGATCCAAAAGAGATTAAACCAGCTTTAGAAAGAGCTAAAAACTCTGGAAAGCCAGCTGTGATAGATATTAAGACAACCTGGGGACAAATTCCAGATGCCACTAAACTTATGGGAAATCTGGGTATACTTTAAAAAGGTGATTTATTGTGAAAGTTGCTGTAATTGAGGCTAAAGAAAGAATAACAATTAAAGAATATGTTAAGCCAGAAATCAAATCCGATGAAGTATTAATTCAAGTTAAAAAAGTCGGGATTTGTGGAACAGATGTTGGATCCTATGA
>JBHLLM010000356.1:0-3590 GCA_048885575.1 Candidatus Hermodarchaeota archaeon | reverse complement strand
GAAATACCGTCAAATATCATCTGTGCAGATTTATTCTGCGAATTTGTTGACGGATTTTCTATAGGATCAAATGATCTTACAATGCTTACTTATGGTGTTGATAGGGACGAAGCCAAATTAATCCCAATAGCAAAAGAATTTAAATATAGCACAAATAGCGAAGCGTTACGAAGATCTATAAACCATTTAATTAAAACTGCTCACGAACGAAAGCGAAAAGTAGGAATTTGCGGACAAGCGCCCAGTGACGACCCCGATTTCCTGAGATTTTTAGTTAGAGAAGGAATTGATTCTATTTCGCTAAATTTTGATACATTTGCTCGAGGCAGGATTAATACATGGCGTACAGAAATTATTGAGTCAAAGTTAATGGAAGAAAATAAGGAAAAAGCCTACAAATTCCTAGATAGGTGTGATAATTTAATAGAAACAATTAGAATTCCTCGCGGAAAATTACGAAATATGGTGAGAAAGCAAACAAAAAAGGCAGATAAGAAATTATTAGTGGTAACAAAAAAGTTTGAAGAAATATTTATAAAAATCTCAGATTTTTCTTATAGTTTTGTAAAAGATATAAATCAAAAAGAAACATTGAAATTTACAACATTATTCGATAAATATAGCGAGGATATTACAAATTGCGAAGCAGAAATTCCAAATTTAATGAATAATATTCGGGAGTTTGGAATATTCTAATTTTTAGCTTTAAAGTTGAAACTCTAAATACTTTCTATTTTTTAAAAATCAAAAAAATTATATTTCAATGAATATTCAAAAAAAACAATTAACTGAGATTTTTAATTAATTTATTATTAAATAAATACTCTGGTGGGAGAATATTGCCAAGGGGTAAGGAATTTACAGAAGAAATACTTGATACTTTTGAAAAGGTCGACTATTTATTAAATGGTATGATCAAGGACCGGGGAGTTCCAAGAAACATTAAACGCGTAGCTCAGAGGGGTATAGATGAATTACAACGTGAGGACGACACACCTGCGGTTTTAGCAAGTAATGTAATGTACATGATCACAGATTTGTCTCAAGATGCAAATATTCCATTCCATTCACGTACAACAATATATCGAATTATTTCTTTGTTAGAAAATATAAAGGATTAATAACATATCTTTTTAATTCGTTCTTTTTATCATCTAACATGAAGATCGACTTTCAACATCACTTTTAAAAAGGGAAGGTAGTCTAGCTTGGAATGATACTGAATTCAATTGTTTTTAGCGTTAATCTCGGTTCGGAACTGAGAGGTCGGGGGTTCAAATCCCCCCTTTCCCATTCTACTAAGATAATCTTAAAGAGGAACTATTAACTTTATTATTTTCAAACAAAAAAGCGTTAATATTTAAATTTTTACTCAATAATTATATTAAGGAAATTTCAGTTTTTTGCTAAAATTAGCATCTCTATATCATGGAAGCAAACCTAATAAAAGGAATATTATACACAGAATTAGATGAGGAAATTGGACCAAATCCATTCGTATGGTTAGGAGACATTCCCACATCGAGTAGATTACATATCGGTGTTAAAACAATTACAGTTCTATCGGGTGAAAGTGGTTTTATTCCAGAATCATTAGTAATTCTGCCATTTCCTTCATTAAATTTAAAAGGTTTAATAAAATATGTCAAATGGAGTCAAGAAACGAGAAGAGGCGGAATCGGACAAGGAGCAATTACTTTATTGTTTAAAGAATCTGATGATGTTATCTTTTATAAATATCTGAATTTTTTTGAAACTCCGTTTGAAGAACTTGCTAAGAAAGTAGTAGAATTGCACAAATCCCAAGCCCCAAGAGAAAGTTATATCGACATTTTGAGCGATTTTTCGCTCATTATTGATCAATCTCTAAATGAATTCAAAAATAATGAGATTGCTGAAGAGAATACTAAAGCTTTTCCGGACCAGAAAATAAAAGAAGCTAATTTAATTAACTACAAATTTAAAATAGTTATCTGTGGTGATCCTTCTGTTGGTAAATCGTCTTTAATATTAAGATTCACAAATAATGCCTTTAGAAGGCATTATATTCCAACTTTAGGAGTTCATGTCTCTGATAAAATCTTTCAAATTAAAGACTCTTACATACAATTAGTACTTTGGGATATAGCTGGTCAACAAAAGTTCCAAACTATGAGACAGCAATTCTATTTAGGATCTGACGGCTTATTCCTAATATTCGATTTGTCAAAACCTAACTCGTTAGAAAGCGTTTCAAATTGGTATTTCGATATTCAAAATCAACTAAAGGATAGACCAGTTTTAACTGGATTTGTTATTGGAAATAAAAAAGATTTAACTCAAGCTTCTGATAGTATTTCAGAAAAGGGCTCTGATCTTGCAAGGTATCTCAATCTCGGATATATCGAAACTTCTGCCTTAACTGGTGAAAACGTGGAGCGGGCGTTCTATACTATAGCAGAAACACTCTATGAATCTTTGCGATAGGATGATATAATATTATGATCGTGAAAGATTAATTTCACGCTAATTAGTTTATATATACAATAATATGAAAATAACATCTGCATATTATGATTTATACCCTCTATTATTTCTCCAAATATTTTAGATCTATAGAACTATTCTAAACCAACAATTTCCTTAAAATTAGATGGTTCTTCTCCTTCGTCAACTGCTATAATTTTAAAATCTATACCATGCTTATCTCGTATGTTTGGAGCATTTTGAGTAGCAATAAATTTTTTTCTAATACCCGCTTTTTGACCTTCCCAAACCCAAATAGCTTTATCTATAGGATCCACAATTATGAAAATAGAAGCCGAATCCAAGAGAGTATGAATTGGATTATCATTAACTTTAATTTCTCTAAACTCTTCTTTTTCCTCGTCTATTTCAAACAATAAAAACTGGTCTTCTAAAAGATTCATGTTAACACCCGTGAATATATTGTAAAATAAAGTACAAATTACTATTATGCATTTCTGTATTATAAGCTTTTTCATGTGATTGTACGATTTGACTAGAAATTCAATCTCTTATATAATGATATAAATTTTTTTTTTGTTCATAAAATAGGCTAAAAGCCAAATGAAGGCTATATGTGCAACGGCCAACGGAAGGATAAATATACTTGGGGTATAAAAGGGAAATAAGTTATAAATTGAGTACACAATCAAAATGTGAATTAAGTAAAAAATAAACGAATTTTTACCAACAGCACTGAAAAATCTTTCTTTCTTGACGAAATTATGGTTTACTCCCCACTCTTCATATATATAGTACAAAATATAATAAATTAATGATGCTAATCCTACCGATATTAAAATGTAGGGCAGTGAAATATAAGGTCTGCTGATTCCAAAAACAAAAGCAAATACAAATCCAGTTAATAGAAAAATAAATCCTCCGTATAAGAAATAGTCTCTTAAATATTTCTTTTCCTTCTCTAAGCCCTCAGCTAAAAAGGAAGATAAAATCATCATTGAACCCCAGGAAAACACGCCTACAATCCCTCCCTCTATGGAATCGTAAATTATAACACTTAAAGGTGTGAACAGTAAGTATTGGTGTAGACTCATAAAACCAACTGCAATTGCTAATCTCAGATA
>JBHLLM010000355.1:0-3594 GCA_048885575.1 Candidatus Hermodarchaeota archaeon | reverse complement strand
TCAAACATAAACTTATTCATAAATATAAGACTGATCTAAAGAAGAAATTAAAAAATGGTGATATAAACAATAATCACGCAATACAAATAGGTCAATCATTAATAGAAGAGAGATATATTAGTAAAATTGTTACCCAAATATCATACACTCCTTCCATTAGCATAAAACAATGGTTAGAATTAATCGATGCTTTAAATCAAAATACACTTTTTTTAAGTTCTGCTAAAAAACTTCAAAATAGTTTTCTAAAAATAGTTAAAAAGCGATTAAATCACGAATTAAAAAAATACCGATCGGTACTCCTTCCTCTACGATTGAAGAATTTAAACAACAATTTGATATAAATCACGACTTAACATATGAAAAATTTCTAAAAACGGTTGAGAGTAAACTGACTGAAGAACAATTACAAGTTAAAAAGGATTTATTAATTAAAAGTAAACAAAAACAAGAATTTGAAGAATTAAAAAAAAAACAAGAAGAACAAACGGAAACTTATGATAGCTATCTAAAATTGTCAGAAAAAGAATTTGAAAGAAGACAACGAAAAAGGAAGAGAGAAAAGTTAATAGATGTAAAGGAAAGTAAAAAACAAAAGAAATTAGAACTATCGGATGAAGTTTCAGAAAAAATTGAAAAGTTTAAAATGAAATTTGACAAACAATCTAATGAAAATTATTTATTGAGAGAAGTTAATGATGAAGATCCAATAAAGATCATCAGGAAAAGAAAAAAAAAGAAAGAAAAAGAGTACAAAAAGTATAAAGATCATTTTGAATCTGATTAAAAAATAAATTAGAGTGAATTTATCTATTAATCTAAAGAATCTAGAACTAAATCTTGGAAATAAGAAAATTACTATTAAAGACAAATTTACTTTAATAGTTGGTAAGTTTGAACAAAAATTATCCAAAGACTATCAAAATCAAGAATTCCTACAAATTATAGAAGAAATAGATTTAATTCCCGCTAAGAAATTAATTAATTATTTCCAAAGTCAATCCAATGAATTAAATCGATTGGAAAATGCTCTGAAAATATTAGATTGTCTAACTAATTATCGGAAAATTGTGGAATATAATTCAGACATTTTTAAAAAATTCAATAAAATTATTAGGATCATCCTTTTGACATTTAAATATGTTTATTTGTCAGAAAGAAAAAATCAACTAGAAAAAGAATTAGAATTAGCAAAAAAGCACAAGAAATCTAGTGAATTATCTGCGATTGTAGACTTAATTAATAAGTTAAAAGAGTCCATAAATGCTAATAAGAAAAAATTAAATTATATCAAAGAGGATTATTTTCAATGTAAAAATCAAATAGAACAAATAAAAGAAAAACTAGCTATTTCTGAAGAGAGTATTCGCGAATTAAATCAATCTAAGAAAGATTGTTTCAACCAAATTAATAGAATTACTAGACAAATAGATGGTTCATCAAATAATCAAAAGAATGATTCAAAGTTAAATTTAGATATTGATAGTAATCAGAGTAACGCAGAAAAGATAAGAACTCTTCAGAAAAAGGCAAAAGATACGCAATATGAAATTAATCAAATTAAAATAAGAACCAAGGAAATAAAAGAAGAACTAGAGAAATTAATGCCACATTATGACATCTATAAAAATGATTACGAGGAAATCTTAGATTCTATCAAAGAAGATGAGAATCGAATAAGAATGTTACAAATTGAATATGAAAAAGAAGTCAACGCCAATAAAGAAATTCAAATTGAAGCCTTTAAAGATTTACTAAAAACTCCAATAAGACCTTCATTAGAAGTTGAGGATGAAATTTCAAGGATTAATTTCGAGTTAGATTCAATTTCGATTCCAGATGATTTCTTTACTGCTGCTAATCCTAGCAATCTAAAAGTAATTATTGAGAAGTTGAGAGAATTAAATGACATACTAAGGCACGACGATGAAAAAACTAGCATTCACCGAAATGAAGAAGAAATCTCAAATATTTTTGAGAAATATAATATTTTTGAGAGCATTATCAAAGATCTTGAAGGATTATTAAATATTTTTATAAAAGAAATTAACCTTGAAGTGAAACTTCTACTCTTTATTAATGATACCAATACTTTATTTTTTCTAAAAACAGATTTTATCAGAAATAACAAAGAGAAAGCAAATTTTAAGGATTTAACCACCCCTGAAAAAATTTTTTTTATCATTAGCTTTTTTATCTCAATTGAAGTGCTTTTAGATCATGATAATATTCTATTCTCAAATCTGTTTATTCCTAATATTTATAATAAGAGTGGTTCCATTTACAGAACTATTAGAAAATTACTTCCCTTATTTGAAACCAATGAGAATTTGAAAAAATACAATTTAATTTTTCTTATTTCAAATCTGGAACTTAAAAAAGAAATTAATAATATTAAACTGATAAGAATATAGAAGAGAGGATGAAAATCAATTTGGAAAATGTAAATTTTGAAGAGGTAGTAAGAAATATTGCAAAAATTATTCTAACTAGTCCTCAAAAAATGATTAGAGAGGAAGATCTAAGGATTTTAAGCAAAGATTTTGAATTTGAAGAAATCATAAGCGCTGTTTATTTAAATTTACAAAATAGTGGTTTTGAATTTATTAAATCGAAGTTTTTAGATCAAACCTATTATGTATTAACAACAGAAGGTAAAGATGATAATATAACACCATCTCAATATGGTACATTAGCTTTAATTCTGGCGCTTAGTAAAGAAATAGATGAAAATTTAGAAATTGAAGACTTAAAGGAAATTTTTAAGGAAGTTTGGGCTTCTGATGTTGAATTTTTAATCAATAACGATTATTTAAGAAGATTCGAAGACCAAAATATCGTTCGAATTACTCCGTTAGGAAAAGCATTGTTGAAAAATATTCTTCAAGATTTAAATTTGAAAAAATTATTAGAAGCATTTACAACAAAAAATCAAGCTGATTAATTATAAAAAAAAAGGAACAAAATTACTCCTTATCTAAATCAATTTTGAATTGTTCGTATATCTTTTTTACACGATCAGCTGATGGGCCAGTACCTCTTACTCCATCCTCATTTACGATAATTTTCCCATTTAAAATTGAAATGATATTTTGATCTTCAATATAATTTACATGTCCTTTAGAGAAAATTGTAGCAATTCTATCCGCTAATCCCTGCATAGGAAAAGGTTCCTCTTCTACAGTTACATAATGATAATAAGAATTCCTAATCAAAATTTTCGGGAAAATTTTGTTTTTTTCATTTTTAGCATTTACTAGAATGAGGTTAGAATCTTCTGAAATTCCTTTTAGTTGACCAACAAAGAATTTGTCTTTTTCGAGATATACTTTAACTATTTTGTCAATAAGCGTCCCTAATTCTGTATTATATTGCCTTAAACTGATATGTCAACACCTTCAATAAAAATATTTTATTATTATTATTATTATCTTCATTTACTTTTATTTTTAATTTAACCAATCAGTTACTAATTTCTGTTAATTAATCGGAGAATAACTCTTTTATTAATTCGGGTATGTTTTCTTCGGTAACTGCGCTAGTTGCAAATATTTTTAGATTAGGGTTTATTTCTAATGCATCTTTAATCATCTC
>JBHLLM010000354.1:0-3601 GCA_048885575.1 Candidatus Hermodarchaeota archaeon | reverse complement strand
TTTAATTGCCGAAAAAGCAAATTTCGAATTGTTTTTAATCCAAAAACTATATGTAAGCGTAGAAAGAATACGTACAAATATTACAACAACTTCAGGAGTAACAAGTATAGTTATAAGACCGGGTCAAAGTGTTAATATAGAAATTGAAATACATAATTTGGACTTTGGAGGTTTAGTCAGAGGAGCTAGTGTCACCTATAGGTGGGCTGGCGGATTTGGGTACTTAACTGATGATGATAATGACGGTGTTTATACTGCAACGTTAACTGGTATTCAAGAGTCATTCACTTTAACGATAAATGCATATAAAGGTGATGAATACGATTTTACATCTTACGAGATATTTGTTAGTGTTATTATTCCACCAGAAGAATTATTCTTATTTCAATTATTATCTATAATCGGTGGAATAGCAGCGGTCGCTTTGATTACTTATTTATACCTTTATCAAAAGATATTCAAATTTCCTAAACCAGTTAGAAAAGTAAGGAAATTTTCAAAAACCCTCACTAAAACTAAAAATCCAAGGGTAGACATAACGGAGAGGAAAACAGCATTCAATGATGAATACCAAAGCGAAATAAACAGGTCATCCAAATTCTTAAAAGGTAAACCCGTCGAGGAAACTACTAAACCGCTACAGATTAAAAAGGAACCTGTTGGAGATTCTAAGATTTAAGTGTCAAATTATTTAAAATAACTAATTTTTTATTTTTCTATTTTTTACATCCTTTCGTTCTATACAAAATACATATTAGATCTCAAATTTTATTTTTTACTAAAGAAAATTGAAATATTATTGAACCTTAAATAATTACAGAGATGAGTTCTGAAATCAAAATATTTAAGTTAAATTATTCGGGTAGTTTTGAGAAAATACTCCCAGAGAATATATTGAACAACTTAACACTTTTTAATGTTTTAACTTTTTACATTCCTAACCAAAAAAAAATGTATGTTTGGATTGGAAAGAAAGTTTCACAGAGTTTAAAAAGTCTAATTCCACAAATTCGGGCTGCTATTTCACGTGAGCATCCTGAATTACAGGTTTTAAGAAATATAACTATAGAATCTGGATTAGAATCTCCGGAATTCTTAGAGAACATTGGCATTGAAGAGTCAATCTTAAAATCTAATATCAAAGAACTAGAAATAAAACTTTTACCCGTCATCTCTGAAATTAATAGACTAAAAAGTAAAGCAGACGATTATTTCATTTCAAATAATTACCATGGCGCTATTATAAATGCTCAGAAAGTTGTAATGCTTGCTAAAGCCATCAATGACGATTCTCTTGAAAAGGATCAGATCAGCTTCATTATTGAGGCTAGATCAAGAGTACGCGCAAACCAGATTCTTCAAGAAATTGAGACTTTATGTAAAGAAGCAACAGAAGAATTTGATCAGTTAGTAAAAGATGAAAAATATCAGGACGCACATAAATTAGTTGAAAATATAAAAGAAAGATATGCAGACAATTACAACCTTTCTACAATTCCATTAGCTCAGCAATTATTATTAAAGAATGAGAATATGGTATATAGGTTAAAAATTGAGCAAGAATCTATATTAAAAGAGATAAATGCTTTTATTAACTTGTTTGATAAGAACTTCAATAACCCTACTTTAAAGGATATGAAAGCATTTCTACAAAACAGAATGAATATGAGTCAACATTTCCTCGATAATAAAATTAAATACAAATTGAAAGAAGTGAGTGATATATATTATAGAATGAAAGAGAATTTAGTTAATAAGATATCTCAAATAAGTGGTCTTGCTATTAAGTATATGGAAAATGGAGAAATATCTAAAGCGATAGAGACATTTGAAGAAATTGTTCAAAATTTAGCCTTTGATAATAGGTATAGTAAAAGTGAATAGGAGTGAGTCTTAATTTGGAAGAAACTCTTGACAACAAAAAAAAAATAGAATTACTCTCAAAAATAGATGAATTAAAAGTAATAGCAAATAATCACTATTTAATGGGAAAGTATGATGAAGCAATAAAAGTCACAGAAAAAATCATGGATATCGCAGAAGAGGCTAAACTCTATTCTGTTGTGAGGGAGGAAGGAGAACACATTGCTAATCTCTATAAGCAAGCTAAAAATGATCATAAATTTGTAGTAGTTAGAAATGACTTTGAAGGTTTAAAAGAAGATTATGAAAAACTAGTTGCAAAAGATGAGATTGCTGATGCTCACAATCTTTTACAGACTTTTGAACAATACTATAAAAAAGACATGAATCTGAAATCCTTTAAACAAGTTAAAGAATTATTTCAAGCTGATGAACTACTATGGAATGAATTCCATAGAAACCAGCAAGATTTAATTAAACAACTTGAACCATTAGAAATTCAATTTAATAGTTATATTAACACAAACAACCTTCTTTTAGCGGGAGAAACATTGGAAAAAGCAAAAAAATTATTAAAAATGCTGAAAGATCCCAAAGTGCTAAAAATGTGGGAAGCAACGGAAGCAACATTTATACAATTAAAGAAAAAATATGATCTCGATAAAGGTATAGAAAAGAATCTCAAGGATGTTTCAAAACTTATTGACAATTATGAATTTGATAAAGCAAAAGGTATATTGAAATCTAACATAAATCTTCTACACAACTCCAACTTTTCAGACTACGTTAGAAAATTAGAATCAAAACTGAAATATGTTGTGGATGCAGAGAGCAAATATCTTAAATTAGAAGAAGATATTGAAGAACTAGAAAGAAAAATTAACCAAAATATCTCTAAAAACCAATTTAAAGAATCTATTAATAACATTAATCAAATCATTAAAATCTCCAGATTTATAGGTAAAACTAACTTTTTAGAAAAGTATGCTAAATACATAGATATCCTCGAAAATAAAATAAAGAGAAACTCTGAAATCGAGGATACAAGCTATCTTGTTAAAAAATTGAATGTTCAAGGCATAGAAGCTTTGAAAAATGAAGATTATACTGTATCACTTGAAATTTATAGGAAAATACTAAAATTGCTAAAAAATATGAATGTGGGTTAATCAGGCTTAAATAAATTGACTATTTTTTTTAATGGAAATTTCAAGCTTTATTTCCCTATTAATAACTATGTTAATTAATTCAAACTCCTCAATATTGTTATAGGTAAGATATTTATAATAAAATATAAATATGGTTTTTGGATTAAAATTGATCCAAGAGATTATTGTTCTTAATAACAAGGGTGTTCCCATATTTTTTCATAATTTTAGTGGGAGTTCAAATAAGGATAGCAACTACCAAGTAATTGCGAGTTATTTCGATCAGATTTGTAGATTCACAAAATATGGATTTAACGAGAGTCTAAACACTTTAAAAATGGATAAGAGCGTATTTTATTTTTATACAGATCCGAAATCCCATTTTCATCTAATTTTTAAATGCGATAGTAAGATAGACAATATTGAGCTTAAGAAAAAATTAATAGATAATATTGCATTAAGAGTTTTTGATAAATTCTTAGTTAAATTTAAAACGGAATTAAGTAACTTTAATGGTAATTTTTCTCAGTTTAAATCATTTTCTTTAGAAATTGATGAAATAGTAAAGTCTGCGGGATTCTTAAGAAATT
>JBHLLM010000353.1:0-3610 GCA_048885575.1 Candidatus Hermodarchaeota archaeon | reverse complement strand
AATCAAATTGTTGAATACTTCAACCGAACTAATGGTGCAAATCAAAAAGCAAAAATTCGCGATTTCGGATTTTTCACCGAAGCAATTGCACAAACGAAAAACTAATATTTCTCATCTTTTTTTATTTAAAACATATACTAAAAATTCTCAGTTTTTCTCTTAAATATTATGTCCCCCTCTTTTACGGAGAATATTCGTTCCATTAATGAGCATTTGGCTTTCAGTAAATAAAACACATCTTTATTTGGTATTTGCATACCATACAAACTCTCGAAATTGCCCTGACCCTTAGATAGAATTACACCATCCTTTAAAAAGAAGTATTTTTTGAACTCATCTGTTGTTGTTGGAAGGTCAATACCCGGTGTTCCGCTCGCTTCTATGACTTGAACCATATCATTTAAACCAATGAATTTTGCGTCTTCTAACGTTGCGTCGTTGATAATAGGGGCTGATCTGACCGAGCATGTAATATTCAACTCCGGAAAAGTGTTAATCAATGTTTCTACCAAGAGCTTATCAAACACGATCTCTCCTGCGTTATCTAATAAAATCAGTAAGTGGTTTGTGCGCTGAAGCGCTTGTTTAAATATCTGGTAATCGTTTATTGCCAAGTTGTCTGAAGTAAAGTTTTTAATGTCTCTGATAAAATTTATCTCATGATTGGTACCAAAATCAATCGTATTTCCAAGAGCGGCAATTACAATTGCTTTAAATAATGGATCTTTAGCTTTATTGACAAATTCTTTAGCCTCATCGTAAAAACGTAAAGCTAACTGGTTGTATTCTTTTTTAATCGAAGCGTAAGGGTCCTTTACACCTAACGTCTCAGCGACAAGATTGTATGCCACTTTACCAATTAATGGAGATGCTTTTTTTTCTAAATCATAACTCAGAAGGAATTCCATTAACTTCTTTTGGGTAGATAATATCTTATCACGAGGTAGATTTGGTTTCAACAGTTGAAAAGCTCTTAACACTTGGTTAAAAAGACATGGAATGCATTCAGGTTCTAAGATCATTTCTTTCTATCCTTATAATCTTATGATATTAAAAAAAATAGATAAATTATAAATCCTTTTAATTATTAAAAAAAAAAAGTATTTTATATAACAAAAGAAAATTATTGTATATTATCAATAAAATCTACTTTACAAAAAAAATGTGATAAAAATGTCAGAAACATCAAAGTTTAGAGTAGGACATACATTTATTATCGGTTTGGCTTTTTTTTCTTCTGAAATCGCTTGGGCCTTTTATAATGGTCAAGTTCCTTTGATACTTACACTAACTCCAGAGAATCCTGCGGGTTATTTAACATCTTTTTTCTTAGTTGGATTACTCATGGCGTTAGACAACATAATTGGAGTAATTCTTCAGCCGATAATGGGTTTTATCTCCGATAACACCAGAACTAAACTTGGTAGAAGAATGCCTTATTTAATTATCGGGATTCCAATGGGGGCAATTTTCTTTGCGTTAATCCCATGGCAAACATCGTTATTAACTCTTATTATCTACATGTTCTTTTTCGGGTTAAGCATGGGTTTTTATCGATCGCAAGCTGTTTCATTAATGCCTGATTTCGTAAGACCGGTTCATAGAAGTAAAGGAAACGCAATTATAAATCTAATGGGAGGATTAGGTGTCGCATTTGGGTATGGATTTAGTCTTTTGCTATCATTTATAGATCGCCAATGGATTTTTCTTCTAATTTCTGTTATAATGTTAATAGCACTCTTAGTTTTAGCTCTTTTGATAAAAGAGAAGGATTCTTTTAGTTATCAATTAATTCTAGAAACGGAAGAAAAAGAAGGGACAAAAATTAAGGGAGAGAAATCGAGCGGTGGATTTGTTGGATTTGTCGATGGTATAAGAGCCATTCGCGCTGGAGATAGAAGCACTAAAATCAGCACTGTTTTCATTCTATTTGCAATATTCTGTTGGTTTATTGGCTATCAAGGAATAGTTGCTCTTGTTTCAGTTTTTGGAGTAGTGGTGCTAGAATATCCCGGTTGGTTGGCATCCTTTTTACCATTTATAGTAACAGTTCCTCTACTGATATCAATTTATCCACTTTCACTCCTTCCTGCCAAAATAGGCAGGAGAATGACAATTAAAATCGGAGTAATTATTTGGACGAGTATGCTAATCATTGGATTCTTTTTAGGACTAATTAAAGCTCCATTAGGCATAATGGCTATTCCTCTCGCATTTCTTGGTATCGGTTGGGCAATGATAAATACAAACTCGATAGTAATTGTTTGGGAGCTAGCTCCTACAGAAAAACAAATCGGTACTTACACAGGGCTATATTATCTTTTCAGCTACTTAGCAGCGATATTAGGTCCTATGATTGTAGGTGGTCTTACCGATATACTCGGACTTCCCTTCTTACTTCTCAATGGCGCCATTTTCTTCATTTTAGCTTTTATTATGATGCTATTCGTGAAGAAAGGAGAAGTAGAACTTACAGAAGAAGAAAAATTGGCAAGACAAAAAGCTATACAAGAATTATAAAACTTTCTTTTTTTTTTTTATAAAATAAACATAATCCATACAAGATATATTACTGATTTTAGTTATCTAAAAAGAAAAAAAATTATAAATCAATTTTTACATTTATTGATTTTATTTCTTCAGGGATACCTTTTGCCGCTTTTAAATACCCCAGAAGCAGATTCTTTAGCATATCTTCCATGAAATCATTTAACGGAACTTTTTCATCGTTTACTTCTAAATTTACTTCTGACATGATTTCTAAGTGCTTATTATTAGATTTAAATTTTGAGCTTATTTTTTAAATATTTTCTTGAATTTCTTTAAGAGAAAGGTTTTCTAAAGCCTCTGATATTTCTGGCGTTATAGTATGCTCTATTTTGCAGCAGAGTTCGTTGAGTTCAAATGTATTGTCTACACCTAAAACATGTTCAAAGAAGTGCTTCAATTGATTATATTTATTAATAGTACTTAACGCGATTTCTTTACCTTTCGAAGTCAATCTTACCGACTTCCTTGGATGCCAATCTATACAATTATTCTCTTTTAGTTTATATAGCATACTTGATACTGAAGCGGGTTTTACTGTAAGAAATTTAGAAATTTCTGAGTTTGAAACCCAACCGCCCCTATGGTTCTTGGAAACAATATAAATTGCTTTAAGATAATCCTCGTATGTATCTTTAATTTGCGACATAGCTCTATTTATTAATTTTTTCCCAATTTTCAAGGTTTAAAAATAAAAAATAAAAAAAAATTAATCTTTTTCTTCTAATTCTTCAATACTTTTGGATATGTCTTCAATGGCATTACCGATCCCTTTAAGTTCTGATTCCAAATATTCCTTTTCCTGCTTTAACATTGCTAACCTATCTACTGGCTCTAAGGAAGCTCTTGGAGTATATAGGGGGGTAGTATGTATAATTGGAGTCGGAAGAGGATATATCGGTTCTCTATAAGCCCACCCTCTCCGATACCATCTTCCGTAGCCCCACGCAAGCCCCCTTCCTCTCCCTCGTCCATAACCAAACCCTGGACCATAAACACTCCCTGGAGCATCATAGCCCGCACAATATCCTAAGCCCCTTCCAGTTCTTGCTCCAAGACCTCT
>JBHLLM010000352.1:0-3625 GCA_048885575.1 Candidatus Hermodarchaeota archaeon | reverse complement strand
GCTTTTTATTTTCATAGCTCAATATTTTTTAGGAGTTGGCAATTACATTGTGGTAATTTTAATCCCTATTGGAGCGACTATTGCATTATTTTTTGGTATTGTGCTTATTTTTGAATCATTCGTAGAGGTTGAGAAAAGAAAGAAGCTAAAAACTCAATTTCAAAAATCTAGAACATCAATTTCAAATTTTCAAAGGTTTTTATATTTCCCAATTGTAAGACCCGTCATTATTATCTATCCTATATTCGCTGCAGTTTTTTTCGCTACATATGGAATATGTTTAACTTTCTTGGATAATGTCATTTCGTTTTTGGTTGCTGAGAATGCAGCAACTTTAATTTCCTTACTTGTAGCTAATTATATTGAGAAGAAATATGCAAAGATTCAAAAATTCTAAGATTCTTTTTCGCATTTCTACAAAAATGTATACGATCTAATCATTTTTTTTTATTCACAAGATTAATATCTAAATAATATGGTGATAAAAAATTTATTATAGTTTTTAGAACTAGATATTTGATAAATAAAATTCCGATTAACGAATTTCCAAAATGAAAAAACTCGAAGTGCGATGTCCATCTTGTTCAAAGAGAGGATATATTGAAGTTTCAGAAAAAGAAGTAGAGAAAGCTGCAAGAGGAGTATTTGCAGTCAATGTTATGGAGGGTGTTGCTTGCGAACATTCTTTTGTTGCATATGTAGATAAGAATCTCACTGTAAGAGACACTTTCATAGCAGATTTTCAATTAGAAATTCCTGATATTATTCCTGATCAATCGATTGAATCAGATGTTGCTCAAAAATTGGATTTAATTGACACAAGTCTAATAAAGCTTAATTTTACAGCCACTCTACTTACTCACTTAATAAGAGCTATTTTGTTCAAGAAAAAAGTACTACTATTTTTTAATCAGCCATATATGGTTGACAATATCTACAAGTTTATCGAATACATAACCCAAAATTCTTTTCAACCTGACATTCTCATTATTTCTGGCGAACAATATAATATCGAAAATATTGAAGATGCAATCATATTAGAGGGTAATCAAATTATTAAAGATGAAAAGGATATTCTTAATGCAAAAACATTAGGAGTTGAACGTTCTTTAGTAAGAAAGTTCTTAGCTGAATACGAACCGAAGCCCAGTTTAATATATTTACAAAATAGTCTTCAAAAGGCATACGATTTATCATTAATCATAATAGAAATAGTTAAAAATTTAAAAAAGAAAGAAAAACTTTATTCTAAGAATGTCATTAAAGATATCGAAAGGGTTCATGGTATAAAAGTCCAGCTACCGTATCTTGACTTTCTTTACGATATTGTTGAGAATTATTTTGGGGTTAAAATTCCAAAATCTTCAAATATCTCTAATTTTCTGAGCACACTGTAATGAAATTCGATGTTACTCGCTTTTATTTAAACAGATCGTGAAACATACATTTCACGATGTATTTTATAATCACTCAAGGCTATTTATTTGGTTTTCAACAGCTTATTATTAAAATGTAAGGACTAAACTCTTTAAAATATTAATATTGAGTAGTATTTCAAAAAGAAGCAGGCGAATTTATTAAGTCTCTACTTCTATCGTATCTTACATTAGCCAGTTTAAGCTAATTTTCAGCATTTTCATCCCAATATTTACCAACTTCTTTATCGTCCATTTGAAGGTACCTCGTTCACTCATAAATCTCTTTACATAATCATGGTAAAAGTATAAAGTTATTAGGAATAAATAAAAAAAATGCGCCCTCCGGGGATCGAACCCGGGTCGCCAAGTTGGCAACCTGGCATACTGACCATTCTACAAATCTTCAAGATACTTGAAAATTTCTATACTAAGAGCGCGTATTGTACTGATAGGATTTTTAAATACTTTAAGAAATTAAAATTTAATGTTTTGAGTTAATTAATGATAATATTTATTTTTTAAATTAATTCTTTAACTCAAAGTTCACTTCTGCATTGGAAGTAATGCCCATTTTTCTTGCTTTTTCTCTTATGAACCTTATTCTGTGTTCCTTCAGGCGATCTGATACAATTAATGCTGGAATTAGGGGGATGACAATCACTATTGGAAATGGTATGAATACAATCAACAGCATAACAAACAGAGGTATAGAAAGATCATTAGCAAGTTGGGGGATGAATAATTCCATAAATTCATAATAAGAAAGAAGAACAGAAATTCCTGCATATCCTTTTAAAAATTGCCCATACCATTTTCCAACTGATCTTATCTCAACTGGTTTACTAGTATCATCTGATTTTTTTAAGTTGGAATACAAAATACCAGAATCCATAAGGAACCATGTTGTCGAAAAAAGAATACTAGCCAAACCAACCGTAAACATTAAAAGACCAAGAAAAGTATTAAGATCGTCAATAAAACTACTTGGATCTGACCCTACTGACAATGAAATGAAGAAGGGTATTGTAAAAAGTAATGAAAGATTAATTGCCATTAGTGATGCAAAAATTCCCTCAGTAAAGAATTTGAATTCTTTGAAGTTCTTTTCATAAATTCCATATTCTACTCTCTTTCCAAAAATTTTTTTATGAATATAAAGAAAGAGTGGAGCAAAGATATATCCACCGATGAGTAAACCAATAATTGACGAGAATGGTACGATTAAAATGAATATTAAGCCAACTTCAATTCCTATATCTCGTATTGGGAGGAAATTGGTTAAATTTTGATGAGGAATTGATATCGAAAGTGCGATAGAAAGAATTAATATAAAAATACAATATATAATAAAATATAATAGTGGTTTAGAATACTTACTTTTTAACATCTAGTTAACCATCTTTTCTTTTTTACTAAATAATTTTCGAAATGATTTGCTTTATGGTGTTACTGTTGACAAAATTCTCTAGTTCTTTTAAACCATTAGGTAATCCTTCACGAACTCCAATTTCTTTACTTTCTAAAAAGGACATTGCAGTAGCCATCTTAGAAGATTTCTCTAGACTAAATCCATTTAGTTGGGAGATTAAGAGACCGCTCAAAAAAGCATCTCCGGCACCGGTGGTGTCTTCAACTGGTCCTTCGTAAATAGAACTGTTTACTATAATTTGACCATCTGAGATCATAGATCCGTTAGGGCCATCAGTAATTGATATTAGTTCTATCCCCAAATCTAAAAATTTATGAATCATTGGAATTTTATCTGTCTCTCCAGTAAATTCCTGAGCCTCTTCTTTATTTAATGACACGACATCTGAATTAGAGATTAATTTTTTTGCCCATTTTGAGTTATTCTTAATGATCGACATACTTGGGGCTGCAAATACCTTTCCATTATGTTCTAATGTGCAATTCAATGCTTTTTCAATTGCTTGGCATCCACCTTCAGTTGTTAAGGAAGTCCAAGCAAAAGCTTTAATATCTTGAAAAAATTCAGTTTTGATGTGTTCAGGATTTAACAAGTTATTTGCGCCTTTATACGCTAATATACTTCTGTCTTTTCCCCATTCTGTTTTTAAAATCACTGAAAAAGCTGTACTATCTTTATCAGTTTGAATAACATTTGAAAGATCGACTCCTCTTTTTTTCATGTCGTCTAAACAAATACTTGCCGAAAAATCTCTTCCTAATATGCCAATATAGGCACT